>CAZGAI010000638.1:0-2138 GCA_964523175.1 uncultured Victivallales bacterium
GAGACACTAAGAAAAAATAATTTAAAAGTTTTTGGAAAAGAGTTTGAGAAAGAACCTTTTATCAAAAGGTTTGTCTCAATCCTGAGCGGAAGCGAAGAGAAATAAAAAACTTCGTGTTCTCGGTGCTCTCCGTGGTAGAAAAAATCTTTGTGGCTTTGTGTGAAGAAAAATAAATTGGCGATTCAACTAAGCTCACTAATCAGGCGTCGCCAAGTGGCTATGCCCAGACACAGTCGCTCGTTTGATGAGCTTAACGTTATGCTAAACCCCAAAGGAGCTTATTTAATGATTGAACTTCCATCACAACGTCACTTGTTTAATATTCCAGATGATATTGCATATTTTAATTGTGCATACAATTCACCACAACTAAATGAATCAAGAGATCGCTTACATATTGGCGTTGACACCAAAAGCAAACCTTGGGAAAGAACAGCAAATAGTTTTTTTGATGATGCTGAAAGCATACGAAGACTTGCATCAAGTATTTTTGGCGGCGACGAAAATGGCTATGCAGTCATTCCCTCGGCAAGTTATGGAATAAGTACTGCAGCGCGTGCGATTGAATCGACTTTACAGTCAGGAGATCGCATCGTAGTCATCGATGAAGCATTTCCAAGTAATTATTTACCTTGGGAAAGAACAGCGAATGAAGCAAATATTAATATAACTGTTGTTCCAACACCATTAGATGGAGACTGGACAAAGGCAATTCTTGATAGGATAGAAACAGGTGTCAAAGTTGTTGCAGTACCAAATTGCCACTGGACAAATGGAGCTTTCATTAACCTAAAAGTTATCGGAGAAGCCTGTCGTGAGGTAAATGCAATGCTGGTTGTTGACGCAACTCAGTCGCTTGCTGCTATGCCGCTTTCTATCGAAGAAGTCAAACCTGACTTTCTAGTAGCCGCCGGGTACAAGTGGCTTCTCTGTCCTTATGGTTTTAGCCTCCTTTATGTTTCAGAACAATGGCGTAACGCTCGGCCGTTGGAGGAAACATGGATTGCTCGCGATAACGCGAAAGACTTTACCGCACTAGTCAAGTATTCCAAAAATTATCAGCCTGGAGCGCGCCGGTTTGAGGTCGGACAAAAATGTACACCAACAATTCTTCCCGGCGCCATTGCTGCCCTGGAATGTATAAAAGAATGGGGAGTACATAGGATTGCCGAATCACTGGCAAAAATAAATAGTAGGATATCTGCTCATATAGAGAATCTTGGATTCCAGTTACCCGATGCTTCACAGCGTTGTCCACACATGTTTGGAGCACAATTACCTAAAAGATATCAAGGAAAATTGGTTGCTGAATTGATGCAAAGGAAAATATTTATCAGCCAGCGGGGAAATTCAGTGCGTTTTGCCCCTCACTTACATATTACCAGTAATGATATAGAGAGATTATTAGAGGCCCTTGTTGAAATTATTCAATAATTGAAGAAAAAAGGTTCAATTGTACTTAAAATAAAAGTCTTGGTATCTTAGCGGCTCTGTGAGATAATTTGGCTGCAGCTTTGTAACACCGGGTATTTAGTCACTAAGCTTTAAAGTGTCCAGAGGACTTATAACACCCAGTTTATTTCTTTTAATCTAATCAATATAATAATAAATAAAGTATTTAAATATTGATTTCTAATCAATTAAATAGACATATTTTGATAAATAAATTGTTATTATACTTAATCACAGTAATTATAAAAAATAAAACACGAATCAATAGAATTAACGTTAGAAGAAAAGAAGAAGAATAAAAAGGAGATTAAATCAATGGCGTTAATCAACTGTCATGAATGTGGAAATAAGGTTTCAACATCAGCTTCAAGTTGTCCAAAATGCGGCGCTCCAATAGAACTTGAAAAAGACTTTAAAGCTACGGGAACTCATGTAACAACAATTCAAAAAACAAGTAAAAGATTTAAGCTTCATCAGATATTTGCCACCTTACTTCTTATAATAGGTATTTTCAGTATTATTGGCAAAGAACATGACAAAACAATTCCAATTATTATCACTATAATTGCTTTAGTATGGCTTTTTATTACAAAATTTAGAATCTGGTGGTATCATAAATAAAAAAAACTTCTAACGGATAAGGATAGATAGTTTTTCGAAAGACAAACCCTAGTATCTATAAGAGT
>CAZGAI010000639.1:0-2138 GCA_964523175.1 uncultured Victivallales bacterium
ATGTCAACAAAGTCAGAAAAACGATTTTTTTCAGCACTTACATTGAAATAATTGCACATGAAGATCCTTATGACAAATTTTATATACACGCTTTCCCTGCAGAACGTTACAGAAAGAAGGTGGAGCGTTTTAAAAAAAATACATTCATTAGAGTTATAGGTATTTGCAAAGGAAAAACTTTTTTGGGGAATATAAAGATTGTCAACTGCAAAGTTTTTTCTAAAAAGAAATAATTAGACGGCCCACTAAAAGGTTTTTCTGAAACGTCATGTATAAGATTTAAGGTGTCAGGTATAAGAAAAATAAAAATTTTCTGATTTTATCAATAATTTTAACGTTGTTTGTCAAATCCTTAAACCTTATATCTTGAACCTAGAGACTGAAACGAATTCTTTTCGTGCAGGCTCTAATTATGAACCTTATTCTTCGTATACAGTAGGATCTTCAAGGCCCGCAAGTTGGAATGCCTCTTTTCTTTCAACACAGGTTCCACATTTACCACAATGAATATTTTTTCCTTTATAGCAGGACCATGTCTTTGAAAAATCAATACCAAGCATGTGTCCTTTTTTAGCTATTTCATCCTTGGACATTGAAACGAAAGGCCTGATTACTTCAATGTTCAAGTAAGAGCCGAGGCGAATTGTATTTGCTATAGAGGCCAAAAAATCTTCTCTGCAGTCTGGATATATGGCATGATCTCCTGAATGGGCTGCAATAACAATACCTGACGCACTTTTACTTTCAGCCAGTCCGGCGGTAATCGAAAGCATAATGCCGTTTCTAAAGGGGACAACCGTTTGTTTCATATTAGAGTCTTGATAGTGACCGTCAGGGATATCTCCTCCAGTTTGAAGTAGTGCGGAATCAAAATATTTATTCATAAAATCAAGATCAATTGTTATATGAGGAACGCCTAATTTTTTACAATGGTATTCTGCAAAAGGAATTTCTTTGCTGTTATGCTTAGAACCATAATTAAAGCTGACTCCCAGAATAACTTCATATTTTTTAGATGCATCATACAGAGCACAAACTGAATCCATTCCGCCACTTATTAATACTATAACCTTTTTTTTCATTATCATCTCTTTATCTATATTAGTGAGAATACTATTCCAACACTCGGCAATGGGATTTAATTTAACATACTAAATTACAGTAATAACTCAAATCCTATTGAAAAAATAAAGATAATCAAATATAATGATAAAAACAGTCTTAATGTTGGAATTACTGTATAAAAAATTGGATGTGATGTGCATAAGATTAAAAAAAAATAATTTATGCTCTTTTCAATTTCTTGTTTTTGCATTATATTTATCTATAGGTACTAAAAGAAAATCTTAAAATCTACAAATATTTATATAATAGTTAACTACTAAAAATGAAGGGTTTTTTTATGAAAAAAATACTGATGACAGGAATAACCGGTCTAGTAGGAAGTGCATTTGCTACAGATGTATTGAAACGTGATAAAAAAGTAGAGATTGTAGCCCTGACACGTGGGCAGGGAAATAAAGATGCCCTGGCAAGGGTAAAAGATACTATTCGTGAACAATGCGAATATGACAATGAACCTGAATTTGCAAAAGAAGCTATGTCGAGGATTACTGTTATTAAAAGAAATATAGCAAGTCCTATTTCAAGTAGCAAAATAGATTCTCTTGAAGGTGTTGATGTTATTTTTCATTGTGCTGCAGATGTAAACTTGGGAAAAGACCCCTACGGTAAAACATATATAAATAATTACCAGGGCACTAAAAACATGATTAAAACAGCTAAAAAGCTGGGTGTTAAGCAATATCATCAGGTTAGTACTGCATATGTTGCCGGTAAAGAACCTGGAGTTGTATATGAAGATGGAGCAAGAGAAAATGCAACCTTTAATAATTCATATGAAAAAAGTAAATATAATGCTGAAAGACTGGTAAGAGAATCAGGTCTTCCCTACACAATATACCGCCCATCCATTATTGTTGGAAACTTGAAAGACGGAAAAATCAGAAGACCTTTGGCATTTTATAGAATTCTTGAGTTTTTTGCTAAAATGAAAAAGCAGCAATGCGCAAAAATGAAGATTCAGCCACATGAACACCTTTCATTGGCTATGCGTCTACAAGCCATTACTTCAGATA
>CAZGAI010000640.1:0-2135 GCA_964523175.1 uncultured Victivallales bacterium
GGTGAAACAACTATAACTAATATAGAAAACTTCATCCCAAATTTAAAAAAGGACTTAATAGTTAAAATTAAAAATGATATTAAAAATGATATTAAAAATGATATTAAAAATAAATTTCCAAAAAACATCAAACCTATTACGAATTTCATAGAGAAAACCATAGATAATGTAATAAAGGATGAAGTCCTAAATATAGCTTTTACGGAGGTAAGTAAAGGAATAAAGTTGACTGGACTTAAGCAGTATTTGCAGGACGATTTTAATAAAATACTGCAACAAGCTTTTGATGGGATCTATGGACAATTTTATACAAAACTACAAAAAGAAACGATAAAAATAACAACTCCTCATTATGGCTTTGCTTATGGAGTACTGGAAACCAATGGTAATATGCCAACATGCTATATCGCATTCCGAGGTACAGCTGATATGCACAGTGCAATTTTTTCAGATGGTGTTGCTGTTCCCGTTCCATTTGCTCCTCTTTTGCTAAATAATCAGGATTCGTCAGTAAAAGTACACTATGGGTTCCAGAAGTATTGGGAGGCTTGCAGAACAGCAGAACAAAAAGGTAAGTTCAATATAGATGAATTTGTAAATAAATATATTAAGGATAAAGATGTTAAAGTTGTGATAACTGGTCACAGCCTAGGAGCTGCCGCAGCAGTTCTGGAAGCAGCATATTTACTTGAAGTAGGTATAGTTTTACCTGAAAATTTACATTTGGTTACTTTTGCCGAACCTGCACCAGGCAATAAGGCCTTTGGAGAACGTTATAACTTCATAGGATCAGAAGCATCAAATAAGAAGTTAATGAATTATCATTGGTTTGCTAATTTATATGACCCAGTTCCTTTTATTACAGCTGGAGCAGGCTTTATTCATTTTTATTTTAATAATGGATTAAATCTTTTTTCATCTGATAACCCTAAAGTCAAAATTGATAAAGACGTGGTTGGTAATTGTCTTGGCCGGCATAGAATGGATCATTATATTAACTATATTAATGATCGCCTAGAAAAAATAGACAGTAATAAGCCTAAAGCTAATGTTCTCATAAAAGAAATTTAATTTATAACCTAAAGAGTGCAAAACTTTTTTAAATCTCATTAAAAATGACCATAATAGATTGATAGTAGGTATGTTATAATTATTAATATATGAGGTCATTATTTCAATGAGTAAAAAGGTAAAAAAGCAACCAGAAAAGTTACAATTGAAGGAACAGGAGTCAACCTTACCTCTCAGGCAGGGCTTGTTGCCACCTCTAAATTTTTAGAGTAGGATTCAACAGCTGCTATTTCAGTCTGCATTTTTACTAAGTCAGGATCAGGGTGAGGTTCAAATGAAGAATCTACACTGGGAACACTCATCCAGTGGCACTTACAACATACAAGCTTTTGAACAGCTACTTTGTGGAGTAAGTACAGAATTGAATGTGGATTTAGTAATACCGTTTTTTGCCAGCTCATTACCACATACTGGACAGTAAATTATATCTGCTTTCAGATAAGAAGATTGAAGAGAAAGTATATTGTCCTGTATTTTTGGATTATCTCTGTCTGCTCAGTATGGCGAAAACCAAGATCCAGAATACTCTCAGGCATGATTATTAGGCCAGATTTGATGACCTCTTTGTTAACATAATTGCCTTTATCATTTCTTGCCTATATTATAATTCTATAATCTGACATAAATATGCCGCTCCATTTGAGTTTATTTTTAAGTTTACTCAAAAACTATATCACATATCTTAACTCACTCAAATTATTTATGCTTCCAGCTTCCATGTAAAGTATAACGTAGAGATGATCAAAAAAGTTCCATTATTTTTTATTACTCTATAAATATGTGGATTAGGAGTGTTTGTTTTATCTCTTTGCGTATTCTATGCTAATGATAATTTACTCTCTATTATTTTATGCATAAATAAAGATATTGCAAGGGGACAAAATATTTAGTGAAGGGTTATGTCTTGTATAATTTTTTTTCTTTTTTTCTGACTTCATTGAATATTTTTGTTTCTTTAACAACAATGCCTGACAAGAGAAGTAAACCTATTAGGTTAGGGACTGCCATGCAGCCGTTAAGTGTATCTGCTATGTTCCATACAACTTCAAGTTTGGCTATGGCAC
>CAZGAI010000641.1:0-2135 GCA_964523175.1 uncultured Victivallales bacterium
ATGTAACTCCATCAATTAGTGGATATAATGTTGTAGGTGCATTTAATCCTGCTGCAACTGTTTTTAACGATCAAATTATTCTACTTTTAAGAGTAGCAGAAAACTGTCTTCCTGTAAAAGGTAAATATAGAGTTCCAATGTATGATTTTTCTAGCGGAACAGGTAAGCCTGCGATTAAAGAATTTGATGCATCTGATCCTGATGTTAAGCTTAAAGATACAAGAGGTGTTGTTTATAAAGGAAAAGATTATCTTTCAAGTATGAGCCATATTAGGGCTGCCAGAAGCAGCGATGGAATAAATTTTACGGTCGATAAAACTCCGTTTATTTTTCCGAAATCTCTGGAGGAGGAATATGGTGTTGAAGACCCTAGAATTACATGTATTGACGGAAAATACTATATTAATTATTCTATTGTTTCTCAGGATAGCTGGTGTACTGCACTTGCTGTTACTGAAGATTTTAAATCTTATGAAAAGCTGGGAATTATTTTTCATCCGGAAAATAAAGATGTTACCATTTTTCCGGAAAGGATAAATGGTAAGTATATAGCATTGCACAGGCCCAATAACAGTGGTTTTGGTAAAGCATCTATATGGTATGCGGAATCACCTGATTTACTTCATTGGGGGAAGTATCGCTGCCTCCTGCGTCCCAGAGATACATCCTATGAGTCAATGAAAATAGGCGGAGGGGCTCCTCCAATTAAAACAAAGGATGGATGGTTGTGTATTTATCATGGGAAGGGGGATAATCAAAGATATTCTCTTTTTGCAATGCTCCTGGATCTGGAAAAGCCCTGGGAGATTATTAAGCATCCGATAAAACCAATCTTTGAACCGGAAGCCGAATATGAAACTAATGGTTTTTTCCCGAATGTCGTTTTCTCTAACGGCATGTTTGAAAAGGATGGAAGACTGTATATGTATTATGGCGCTTCCGATGATACATCATGTCTTGCAACAACTACTGTTAATGAAATTCTTACAGGAATGAAATAAAGCGTGTGCTTTGATCAGACTAAAAAAAATAGAGATTAGTATTATTTCTAATTTAATAAAAAAAAGAATTATGTTTTTATGAGCCTTTTCTTAAGATTGAATATCCTTAGAAATGAGTCTGATTTTAAGGTTGCTGAAGACTGTATTCTAATTAATCTTGATAAGAATTTATTACAATTAGAGAATAACAGTCTTGGAAGATTTGAGTCCGGTGTTTTTTGCAATATCCAGATAATGGAAATAAATGAAGCACTTCTAATATATTCACAAGGAGATTTGTTTAACTTTACTCCATTTGAATATGCTGACTTATTGATGGCTAAATGGGATCATGTGTATGATGTTTTTCCTCATGAAAATCTTAGAAATGTTAAACTTTGGAGATCGCCTAAAGAGCGAATAGGAAATATTGAATACAATCTGTGGTATGCTCCTGAAAGAACTCATTACGCTATTCATAATGAACATAAATTTAGTGAAATTCATACCCAGATACATGCAGAAGTTTTATAAAAATGATTATAAAACATTATATCAGACTATCGGTATGCTTCCCGGTACTTCTCATAAGAGATTTTGTAATGAAAAAATCGAGTATCCCTGGCATCAGTATATATCTGATACAGATTGTATCTGGCTGGTGATAGAGGAATATAATGGCTAGTTTATTTTTATAATTATTTTAATTTTAATTTTTTTAAGGAGGTATTAGGTGAATATTGCATTAAGTCATTTTAGAATAGGGGAGACGGACGGTGTGTCACTTGAAATGGAAAAGTGGAAACTGATCCTCGAGAAAATGGGGCATAAAGTTTATTATCTGGCCGGTAGTCCCGGTAACACTGAAGCATATATCATTCCTGAGTTGCATTACAAAGATGAAGAAAATCTTAAATTTATCGAAAACGCTTTTGTTAAACTCGAAGATTATAAAGATGAAAATGAATTTAGAATTGCTATTGAAGCTTATACCAGACGTGCGGAAAATCATCTTGAGAAATTTATAAAAGAGTATGAAATTGATGTGCTTGTTCCAAATAATATATGGTCTCGCGGCTGGAATATTCCTGTAGCTATTGCATTTACCAATGTAATTAAAAAGCTTGGGATAAAATGTGTTGCGCACAATCATGA
>CAZGAI010000642.1:0-2127 GCA_964523175.1 uncultured Victivallales bacterium
TTTAATCTTTTCAATATTTTCTAGTAATAGTTTAGCCTTCCCCTTTTGGTGTGTAGGCGATATTTCTGTTACAAGCAAGTTATATTTTTCAAGAATTTTTTTCAATACATAACTATATTCATTTATCGTAGATATATTGCTCATAATAAAGCTGATAGGATTATTTATCTCATGAGCTATTCCCGCGGAAAGTAGCCCAAGGGAATTTAATTTCTCTGATTGAATCAGCTGCCGTTGTGTTGTTTGAAGTGATATCAATGATTGTTCAAGGCTTTTAGTTCTCAGTTCAACAAGTTGTTCTAATTTTTCATTTGTTGTCCTGACTTCTTCTTCTGCCTGTTTTCTGATAATTATTTCTCTTTCAATTATCCTGTTTTTTTCAAGTGTTTCAAATGTAATACCTAGAACGGGAAAGCTGTAGCTTAATATATTTGCCCATTGTGCTACCTCAAAACAGGTGTCAAACAACTGTTTTGAAAAAGATAAATAGAATTGACCATAAATATTTAAAAGGATAGAGGCTAGAAGCGTACCTGAAAAAATATCTCTATGATAATAAAAGCGTTTTGCGATCAATAAAAAAGCTATGCAGAAAATAACAGCAGAAAGGAACTCTATAGGCCTTGATACTATTCTAGAGGAATAGATAAATTCCGGAAGTGGAGTGTAGAATGCAAATATGGTAGCTAAACCGCTGATAATTATAGCAAGGAGGGAATAAATAAATGCCTCCCGCCTGACTAACTTTACACTCTTGTCAGTTGTGTGACCAAGCATTGCTGCTGTTATTATCATTATTGCGAGAATAGACCATCTTCCGGAAATATAGGTTCCTGGTATAATATTCCATAAGTATAGCTTTGACATTTGGATTAATTCTCTGTAAACAAGTAATCCGTGAAGCAGGTTTTCCGTTGCACATATAAAAAAACCCAGGCTGATAATCAGGAAAAATCTATTGCTTGAACTAAGATAATATACTACACATGCGAGTGCAGCCATATATGCTATAAATGAACTGGCCATTTCTAAGCAGGCATGTATTTCTATGGAACTGTAAAAATTTGAGAATGCTATAAAAGGAGAAACAATAAAAAAAATAACAACTATGACTAAGCAGCCGAGTATATACTTACCTGTGCCTGGCTTATTTATTATAATTGTATTTTGAGTTGTCATTTTTTTCTTTGAACTACTTTTTTAGCCACGAATTTGAGTAATTAGTGCTAATTTGTGAAATTCGTGGCTAAACTTTTTTTGTTTCTGTCTGTTTTTTGCTGTAAATATTTGAATATAATTGGCAAAAGTACCATTAATAAATTGATTAAAAATATAAATATAAGAGCTTTTATAATTGGGATATTCCAGTAAACGAAAACAATACCTCCCACCACGGCGTCGAAAGAACAAAATAGCAGTAGAATTATAATGACAGCTGATTTTATTGGCGAAATACAACTCTTTTTATCTTTGCTCTCAAATCGAGGGTTATAAATAGCAAACAGGTAAAGGCCTGAAAATATGAGTGCAATTATCAGCAGATAAAGAAGTATTGAATGGTTTTTATAGGATGGTATAATCTTGTATTGCAGCAGAAAACCTAAGAAACAAAATAAAGTATGCATCAGTGGACTGAACACGGCCAGTACAATATTTGATCTAAGCTTTCCTGAAGTAAGGCAGCTGATAAAAAAAGAATCTACACTGATTATAAAAGATAATACAATTAACATTTTAAATTTGCGATTTGCGATTTGCGATTGAATTCCCCCGGTGCTCGAACATCGATTACTGCTTTTTATCCGCCGAAGCTTTAGCGAAGGAGGAACTGCTTACCGACCTCTGACCACCGACCACCGACCACCGACCAGACCACCGACCACTGACCACTGACCACTGACCACTGACCACTGACCTCCGATCTCTGCTCAGTACTGTATTTTCTTTCCTGCTGCCTTAATAAAAGGTTTTAGATTTATAAGTAATTGTCTGAACTGTTCTGGAAACAGAGTCTGCTGTCCGTCGGATAAAGCTACTTTGGGGTTATAATGTACTTCTATCATGATACCGTCAGCACCGCATGCTACTGCGGCTTTTGACATTGGTTCCACGAAACTTCTAACGCCG
>CAZGAI010000643.1:0-2127 GCA_964523175.1 uncultured Victivallales bacterium
TTAAAAATATTATATATAATTATTATCTGTTTATCTAGATTTCGAGCTTGTTCGATTACTGTTTTTTCAGTTTCTAAATTGTCCGTTTGTAAATCAATTACTAAAAGAATCAGATCACATTCTTTAAGGGTAAATAGCCCTTTTCTTCTTTTTTTATCTCCCAGTATATTTATTTCATCAAGGCCGGCAGTATCGAAAAGTTTAACCGGTCCTAAACCATGAATCTCCTGCAATGTTATTTTAGTATCAGCAGTAGTGCCGGGGGTATCGTCGACTATAGAAGTTTCCTGTTGCGTAAGTAAGTTCATTACGCAGCTTTTGCCAGCGTTCATCTTTCCAAAAATGCCTATATGTTCTCTGTTTATCATACTAAAAATCCTTCTTAGCTGTCGTAAACCTGCTTATTCTAAAGCATATTTTTCTATCCATCTATTAACTTTACTATAAAATGGAGTTTTAATTGGTATACCCGATTTATAGTCTATATTTATATGAATTAAATCATTTGATTTAAGATATTTTTTCATACCATCAGCATTTGCCCAGTAAAATAATCCCCAGTTAACCAGATCCCAATTTGCATCATATAAATTATGTTCATAATCAATGTAATATAATTTATTTTCTGATAAAACAAAATTAGAAGGAAAATAATCAATATTGATACCACTGTTCTTTGAGTTTAGAAACATAATAAAAAGCTGTTTTATACAGAGCTCTATATCATTGTTATTTGCTATATGGTTAGAAGCAACCTGTCCTGTAATAAAATCTTTTATTATATAGTTCTTATCCCTATCATATTCTAAAAGACGTGGCATAGATATTCCAATATCACTCAAAATCTGATATGAAGATAATTCTAAATCCACTTTATTGGAATTACCAAAACAATAATACGGACAATGTTCGTAATGTATTACCTTAAATACATAATTAGTACCGCTTCTTTCAGTCATAAATTTATTCTTTGTAAAACTTAAAAACTCAGTTAGCTGAAGTATCAAGCTATCTTATAAAATAGCCATCGACTTCCCAGGTATTATTTTTAGCTAATTTAAGTATTATGGTCTCAATTGCAAGTTTCTTGTTCTTGAAAGATGTATTATATTTAATTATTACATATTTTCCAGTTGGTGCGCCTGGAAGTGTAGATTTGGAACTAGCTGATATGAGTTTTCTGGTAATGACTTTTCCCAATGGAATTCTTAGTGCACTTGTATCTTTTTTAAATTTTTTCTCACTAACAACTGATTTGAAGTACTTAGTTGTTTTATCCCAGCTATCTAAAAATTTTCTATTATCAACCAACTCAAGCCAGGATTGTGCTGAGTTAATAGCTTTTATGTCTGTTTCAGTTCCTGTTTTAGAGACGCATCCAATAATAGCGATTGTTATGATTCCAATCGCAGCACAGGTAAGTTTTGCAACTTCTTTCATTTGCTTTCTCCTTTCAATAGTTCTTCAAATTCTCTTACGACAGGACACCATCCGAACATCAGCATCCTTTCGGATGGAAAGATAGCTTTCTATCCTATTTATTACAGATAGGCATTTGCTTCTTTCGGAGTCATCTTAATATCTTTTTATCACTTTAATGATTATATGTCAAATACGCAACCTTTTTTTCTGATATTATATTGCAGTCATCTTTTTAAATTTTCTTCATAACACTAAACAATACTTTCTTTTTCCGTGAAGGAAACATTGAAGATACTGTTTCAAGAAATTCCTCACTTCCAACTGCTGCTGCTTCTGTCCAGATTGAGTTTCTAGTATGATGATTTACCTCTAATTCTTGTTTTAGAGTTCATTCATGAAATTTATTGTAACCAGACATTTCAAGGCAATTAAGAAGACGTTTAATATTTATTGCCTTATATCTCTTTTTTGATCCTGTTATTTCCTGATATCCACAATGTTTCCATTCTGAAGGATGTGAAACTACACCGGCTCTAACCATATTCATATCTATATAATTCAATATATCTACTTTATACCGCTTTGTCATTTCTCTGAGATAATGAAAATAAAGATCTCTATATTTTGAAAATTTCAGAAGGAATGACCGTTCATGACATCTATGGATAATATGATAGCTGTTTCTGTCTATCCAGACTCTTCTTT
>CAZGAI010000644.1:0-2120 GCA_964523175.1 uncultured Victivallales bacterium
ACCGTTAAATTTGGAGATAAATATAGTTCTTTTCATGAATACAAAATTAAGAAAATCTATTCAATTGAGCAATATATCCTTTGGGTAATTACACGAAGTTTTTATAATTTAGCAAAGGATGGAGACCTTGATGGTGTTCAAATAATCAAAGTTTCTGAAGATAACGGAGAGACTATTGACCTTACCAATTTACAGAACTTTCTAAAAGAGCTTAAAGGATTAGGCAATGAATTTTTTGAACTATACTGTAAAAGTCAGATCCCTTTTTCAATATTGGCAACAAACGAAAAAGGAATAATTGAAGCCATTAGTCGCTTAAAACAGGAAGATAAAGGATTTATTAACTGCAGTAATGGCTCAATAGAAGAGTTTGAAGCTCAAAAATATATTGCAAAGAAAATAGTATCTAATAAGGAATCATTTTATATTGATGCAACTTCTGCATTTTTTTTAATTGAATCCGGTTTACTAACAAAAATATATAAACACATTCCAAATATAAAAATACCTCACTCCATTATAAATTTTCTTGGAAATATATCAGAGCTTACTATGTATAAACAAAACGAAAATCTAAGAATGCATTTCTATAATAACAAAATAAGAATTAACAAGTTAGATCAAAAAGAGTTAGATTTAGTTCACCAAAAATTTGCTTTAAGTATACAAAAGCTAGAAAGTAACCCAGAGAACATAGTTAGTATTTCACAAGCAAGTAAAATAGACTGCTTTACAGAACAAAAAGTTTTTCCTGAACTTTGTGATGCATGCATCTTAGCCCAAAGAGATCAACTAGCAATACTAACTGATGATTATCTTTATCTTACTTTAAATAATTTTGAAACACAAAAAGAATCTCCTGAATATTTTTCCTCTTTAGCTTTAGTGAGGGTGCTTTATGAAGAAAAACATATTAGCTTTTATGATTATTTAGATTATTTCTATTATTTATCTCTAAATCGAGTAAAGTTTTTATTTTTTAATTCAGAAGATCTAGCAAAAGCAGTCTTAGGATATACTGCTTTTGCAAAAATTGATTTTACAGCAATACAAAAGTTTAATTTTAAATTAACTTTATCTGTTGATTATGGCGTAAGTTTTGACAATGCATTTGAAGTAATTAGAAGCTTTGTTTTTAAACTAATTATTGATAATACTATTACATCTGACATTGTAGAACGAATATTTATTGAAACATTAAATTCTTTGCCTGATAATTTTGATAAAATAAACTTTGGGAAGATGTTAATAAAAACATGTTTTAACTTTAGTGGAAATTATGAACATATAGTCTTTCCTACTTTGAAAAGCATACATGCAAAAAAGAATAGTCTTAATTTAGCATTAAAGATTTTTGAATAGTTTAAAAATAATAGTTGTATGTACTTTATTTAAGCTCAATTTTTGCTAATCGTCAGATATTCAAAGTATTTCAAGTAATTTTTTAAACTGATCTTGCTCTACAAAACAAATCACTTTCATTTATGTTGAATATTGCTATACAACAACTTACACATAGCTATCTACATTAAAAAACTATCTATTCATGTTATATTTTTATATTTCAGCATAGGCTTGATTTAGAAACAATTATAAATAATATAACAAATACTATGTCATGACTTATAGCGATAAAACATTATGCCGGTTTTGATATATATATCTTTTTATATTTGTATTTTGATCAACCATTTTCATTACATAAAGTTTTTATTAATTCGTGTACTTTTTTACAGGCATCTGGCCTAATACATGCATTTCTATAAATTTTCCATGGGAGTGGGACTTGTGATGATACTATTAAATTTTGATATTCATTATTTACTCTTCTCATTTGATATTCGGTGACTGTTTCTGTGTACTTTTTAAAAAGTAAATTACATAATGGAAGCTTTTCTAATTTTTGTTCTATTAATGACAGCCTACCTATTGATTTAGCTAATAGTGTTATGGTAATTTTTGGGTGGCGTTGGTCTAACTTAATATTACTTAGTTTTCTAAAAAGCTTTCTTGCTAAGCTATAGTCTCTTTTTAGCCAGTTAACCCTTAATTCACTATTGTTACCTTTTTTGTTACTACTCAGAAGGTATTTGCCTTACTGTAGTAAAAATATTTTGTTA
>CAZGAI010000645.1:0-2119 GCA_964523175.1 uncultured Victivallales bacterium
GGTCTTTCGAGAAGGATTATAATACCTGAAACAAAATTGGCAAAAATATCCTTTAATCCAAAACTTAAACCAACCGTCATAGCTGCTGCCATATATTGGAATTGAGCCCAGCCGATACCTATAAATTTCAGGCCGAGAAAAAACCCTATGCATGTAACAATGTATTTTGAGATTAGTGTCAAAGCATGTCGAGAACCTGGGTGAGCCTGTCTTCCTCTGAAGAAAATAAGCTCAATTATTGCCGAAAGATTCTTTACAACAATAACTGTACAGAGAAAGATAAAAAGAGTTTGAAGAAGGTTTAGTAGAGAAATTTTCTGCATGACAGGAACTGTGCCTTTAATAACAGTGGTTGCACTGCTCCAGATGACTACATTATTAAGGAATGCTATTGATGGAAAAGTATCGCTCCAAATTAAAACAATACCGGCAATAACTACAATAAACAGTATGAAATTGATTAATTGAAAAGTCTGGTTGTTAAGTTCCTCCTCATTAATGACGATGTCAACTATTTCTATGTCAAGGCTTTCAGAGGCATCAAGGCCCTGTTTCTGCTTTTCCAGTATTTTTCTTTCGCGTTCTTCTTCTTTTTTAGCTTGTGCTTTCATATAGGCAATATGTATTTGTGAAAGATATATAATGCGGTGTAATATTTCTTTAAGAAGTAAAAAAGCTATCAAATAATATATTGTTAGAGAAATATTTTTCGTAAACTCAAAAACTGTGAAATAATATCCGGCAAAAGCAAGAATTATTAATGCAAGAAGGATTGCGGTAGGTAAAATACGTGCCCATAAATAATGCTTTTTAATCCATTCGCTATATTTGGAATTTACCTTAATATTTTTGATTTTTTTTAACGTTTGTAAAATGAATATCAGAACTATAGCAAAAACTACAATAGCTAGAGTTCGTCCCAGGGTTCCTCTTAAATCAATATTCAGAGGGCCGTTTTGAAATGTAACAACAAGAAAGACCAGCGGTACGATAATATAGAGAAATAATTTTAAATCTTTTCTGAAAGTGGCGCAAATTTTTTTGGACCAGTCAAAATTTGTTATGCCAATCCCATTTTCTTTGCTAAAATAAATTATTATATTGAACATTATCACCAGGCTGATAGTCCGGTATATACCTACACATATTGCTTTGGTGAAAATATTGATATTAGCCATATTGCTGAAATATAGTGAAGCAAGAAAAATAGTTGATGGTATACAAATTGCCTTAAGAATACCTAAGGCTACTACTGAGATGGACCTTCCTGCCGTATCCTGTTTGGGTTTTGAAGCATAAATGTTTATTTTAGCAATTTGTTTAGGTAGCTGAAACTGAAGTATAACAGATACAGCGAATGCTATAATAAAGAGGACCCAGATTAAAGGATGCTGCGTGAATGAAATATTAAAATCTTTTATAAATATTTGCCAGTTGGAGCTGTTTATAAACCAGAGTACAGCTACATAAGATCCTGTTAAATTATTAAAAGAATAAATATCTGAACTGGATGTCCATAAAAGACGCTGATTAATATAGTCTCTGAATTCTTGTGATAAACTATTTATTTTTTTCTGTGTTACCGTCTGATTATTTAATGTACTAATAAATGCTGTATAGTTTTTTCCGGCATCAGCAAGAAGTTTCCTATAGCTTTCAACCAAAACAAATGCGGTAGTTGTCAACGAATTAATTTCCTGTTCTGGATATTTCTTCCCATCCAGGTCATCCAGTCCCTGGTAGATTTTGTTTTTATACGGGAGAAAATTCTGAGATTCATGGAGTAGATCATCGCTTTTAAGATTTGCATTGAGTATGTCATTGCTGCGATTTTTGACAATTTCAGGATAGGCCCGGCTCGTGAGCAGTACGGTTCGTTTAGCCAGTAAAATCTCTCCTGACTTCTTTGTAAGGCCCATTAGTTGAATTCTTCTGCTGGTAATAGAAAAATCTTCCTCCAGCAGCTTCTGGCGTGCTTTCAGTATATCCAGAGATTTTTCAGCTTCATTGTCCTGTCGGGTGATAGATATTATTTCTTTAGAAATTTCAATATTCCTTTTTGCTAATTCTTGAAGCGGAGCTAAGTCAATATTAGGATATGTTTTATTATTTAGCTGGG
>CAZGAI010000646.1:0-2118 GCA_964523175.1 uncultured Victivallales bacterium
TATTGCATAAAAGTAAAGAAATGGGTTCATTTTATAAACTCTTCGTGTGCTTAGTGCACTTCGTGGTGAGGAAAAAATGTAGCTTCAGGAGAGGTAATTTTGGAAAAGTCACCATTAGGTAAAGTTTATATTTACACTGATAAGTATGATAAGTCTTTACTGTTCCCTATAGATAGACAGTTAAATCGAACTGAACTGGGAATTGGGGAGGGCAATCTCCCTTTCATCGGTTTTGATATATGGAACGCATTTGAATTATCGTGGCTGAATAAAAATGGAAAACCTGAAATAGCTATTTGCAGATTCATCATTCCATGTGAATCTGATAATCTCATAGAATCAAAATCCTTTAAGCTTTACCTGAATTCATTTAATGGCTCTAAGTTTAGTTCAGGCGAAGAGGTAAGGCTAATTCTTCAGAAAGACCTGTCTGATATTACAGTGTCCAATGTTGAGATTGGAATGTATATGGAAAAAGATATTGCAGACACACAAATAAATATGTTAAATGGCGACTGTTTGGACGAACTGGATGTATGCTGCGATACTTATTCGGTTAATCCTGATTTTTTATGTTTGACCGGGAACAGCACAATTATTGAGGAAACCGTATATTCAAACTTATTAAAAACTAACTGTCCTGTGACCGGACAACCGGATTGGGGTACTGTATTAATTAAATATAAAGGCAGGCAGATTAGTCATGAAGGCCTGTTGAAGTATATCGTTTCTTATCGCAATCATAATGGATTTCATGAACATTGTGCTGAACAGATATTTACAGATATAATAAACCAGTGTGCACCGGTAAATTTAACTGTTTATGCCAGGTATACGAGAAGGGGAGGGTTGGATATTAATCCGATTCGGACAAATGGAAAAACAGTTAGAATTCCTGATATGATGAGATTGTTCAGGCAGTAGGAAAAACACAGGATTTACAGATTTGGAGATTTATTGATTGTGAGATTTAAAATCACCAAACCACTGAATAACTAAATCACCAAATAATAGGCAAAAACTATGATTAAATCAAAAATAAAAATTAGAACAAGATATGTGCCGGCAGGTATCAAAATTCTCTATGAAGATAGAGATATTATAGTAATTGATAAGAGTTCCGGGCTATTGAGTGTTAAAGCTAATTACGAAAGAGAAAAAACTGCATATCATCTGCTTACAAATTATATTCGAAAAGGTTATGCAAAAACAAAGATCAGGCTGTTTGTAGTGCATCGACTGGATCGTGAGACTTCAGGTGTGATGGTATTTGCTAAAAGTTTTGAAATACGAGAAAAATTTGCGGCACAATGGACTAAAGTGGAAAAAAAATACCTGGCTCTTGTTCATGGTAAGTTAACAGAAAAAACCGATATTATAGAGTCATATCTTAGCGATGGCGAAGATTATAAAGTGCGTTCGGTAGAGAATCCGGAAGATGGAGACCTTGCAAGAACCAAATATAAAGTAATAAAAGAAGCAAAGAATACCAGTCTGCTGGAAATAGAACTTTTGACAGGTAAAAAAAATCAAATACGTGTTCATCTCTCTGAGAAAGGGTATCCAATTGTCGGTGATACAAAATATGGAAGAGAGAATATCAGTAAGGTTAAGGTACGTTTGGCTCTGCATGCATTGTCTATTAAGTTTAAGCATCCGTTTACTAACGAAGAAATGAAGTTTGAAACAGTTGTGCCAGGTTGCTTTTCCAACTTCTTTTAACCATTAGAATGACCTTGCCACAACAAAATAAAATTAAAACCACGAAGAGAAATAAAAGAAATTCACAAAGCACAGTTATTAACTTATATGAAGTTAGCCAATATAAAAAAAGGCTTGCTTCTTCACTTCGTGGTAAAAAACACTTCTGATTTTTTATGTTGATAAAGATTTACTTGTCTCTCACAAATAAAGAGGATATATTTGAATTATGGATGGAACAAAAAGAGTAAATATTAAACCTGGGCTGGAAGTTAAAATAGTACTAAAACAAGACCAGAGGAGTGGTAGATTAACCGAAGGAATTGTTAAAGACATCCTTACAAAATCTCCAACACATACTCACGGCATTAAAGTAAGGTTAACCAACGGTGCTGTAGGGCGTGTCAAAGAACTGTA
>CAZGAI010000647.1:0-2114 GCA_964523175.1 uncultured Victivallales bacterium
AGGTACTGAAAGATTTTGCAATTCGAGGGTATGTTCTTGATAATGCAAGACTCAAAAACGGAGCCTTTTTAAGTGAACAGTACTTCAAAGATTTAATTCTTGAAATTAGAGATATTCGGGCGAGTGAAAGAAACTTTTATCAGCAGATAACGGATATTTATGCTACTGCGATGGATTATGATTTACAATCACCAACTACTAAAACTTTTTTTGCTACTGTTCAAAATAAACTGCATTTTGCAACACATGGAAAAACAGCAGCAGAACTTATTGTAAATCGAGCAAATCACAAACAGGCATATATGGGGCTTACAACCTGGAAAAAAGCACCTGATGGTAAAATAATAAAGTCGGATGTAATAATTTCAAAAAACTACCTAAAAGAGAAAGAGATTAAGTTTCTGAACAGAATTTTTACTATGTACCTTGACTATGCTGAACATCAGGCTGAAATTGGTATTCCAATGACGATGAAAGACTGGTCTGGAAAATTAAATGCTTTTTTAGAATTCAACAGCGCTGATATTTTACAAAATACCGGAAAAGTTACTGCCGCGATAGCCAAAGCTTTTGCAGAAAGTGAATTCGAAAAATATCGACCAATTCAAAATAGATTTTTTGAAAGTGATTTTTTGAAAAAGAATATTAAAAAGTTGACTAATTAATATACGATAACTCAATAAGAATTTATCAAACGAAAGATGTAAAGTTTTATCAGTAAAGAAACTTAGTGAATATTGAAGACAAAGCATTGAAGAACCCACCCCTTAATCCCCTCCTAGGAGGGGAACTAAAAGGGGTGGGTGACGAGCATCTAGTTTCAGGAGAAAAATTCCTGTTAAAGTAATAGAAACAAAAAAATGTATTCAATAATTTTTATATCCAGGAGAAGATATGCGAAAAGCTACTATTGAACGAAAAACTAAAGAGACAGAGATTAAACTTAAAATAAATCTTGATGGAAACGGATTATACAACATAGACACCGGCATCCCTTTTCTCGATCATATGCTTGAACTTTTTTCAAAACATGGTTTTTTTGACTTAGAGTTAAAAGCAGAAGGGGATCTGGCAGTAGACTGTCACCATACTATTGAAGATATTGGTCTGGTACTGGGACAGGCGCTTTCTGATGCTTTAGGCAATAAAGCCGGAATTAAACGCTATGGTTTCTTTGTTCTCCCCATGGACGAAACACGTATTACTGTTACCCTTGATTTATCAGGAAGACCTTATCTTGTCTATGATGTTGAACCGCCAAATAAGAATATAAATAATATAGATGTACGATTATTTAATGAATTTTTTCAGGCATTAGCTGTAAAAGCCGGTATGAATCTCCATATTGTTCAAAATAGAGGCGGGGAAACTCACCATGTTATTGAAGCAGTATTTAAAGCATTTGCCAAAGCTCTTGATATAGCTGTATCTGTTGATACCAGGCTTAAAGGCGATGTTTTATCCACAAAAGGAGTTTTAACTTAACCGCAAATGAAAGTTAATGAACACGAATGGAGAAAAGTTGTTTTAACAAAATAAGACAATCAAGATAAATGTTTATTAACGTTAATTTGCGGTAAAAATCGGAAGAATTATGATAGCTTTAATTGATTATGGTATGGGTAATTTGTCAAGTGTTCACAAGGCATTTGTTGCAGTTGGTGCTAAAGGTTTAAAAATTGTTTCAACACCGAAAGAGGTAATTGAGGCTGACGCTATCATTTTACCGGGTGTAGGAAACTTCGGTGACGGGATGAAAAGTCTCATAAAAAATGGACTTGATCAGGCCATAATTTCCACAGTTACTGAAGGAAAACCTTTTTTAGGAATTTGTCTGGGAATGCAGTTGCTTATGGAAAGCAGCGAGGAGGCACCGGATGTCACAGGTTTGGGCATTTTAAAGGGCAAAACCATTCGTTTTTCTGTAAAAATGGGTTTAAAAATACCGCAAATTGGCTGGAACAGTGTAAAATTGACCCGGGAACATCCATTATTTGCGGGGATACCATCCGGCGAGTTCTTTTATTTTGTTCATAGCTATTACATAAAACCGGATGATCATGAGACAGTCCTGGGCATAACGGATCATGGTATTGATTTTTGTTCCTGTATTG
>CAZGAI010000648.1:0-2108 GCA_964523175.1 uncultured Victivallales bacterium
CTCCACTTCAGCCTTTTGACATCATATCTTCCAGCAAAAGCGAGGAAACTGAACCGACAAAAAATAATATTATCTTTTCTGACATTAATGCGTTAAAAGCATTATATGAAGATGTCGGCCAGGAAATATACAGCCTCCTTAATAGTTTTATAGAACAGACTGTAAGCCTTAAAACAGAAATTAAGAACTGCATGAAAGAGAAATTGGACTACAATAAGTTGTCAGAAATATGCCATACACTTAAAGGCTGCACATCATATATTGGAAATAAAGAACTTACTTCTGCCTGCGATACTCTTACACATCAAATTACAGATTTATCAAGACAGGATATTGAAAAAAAGGTTAATGTTGTTCTATTATTAGCAGACAAAGCAGTAGCTGAAATAGAAACTATTATTAAAAACAAACTGTTAAGCTGAATAATTTTATATCATTTCTTAAGGGATTTTATCGGAAATAATGATTTACTATGAATAAAAAATTTAAAATACTGCTGGCTGAAGATGATTTTTTTCAACGTCAAAGAATGGAAATTATACTTAGAAAAAACAATTTTGAAGTAATCCTGGCAAAAGATGGAAAAACTGCGCTTGAATATATTGCCTCTTCCCCTCCGGACCTGCTTCTGACAGATATTCATATGCCTAAAATGGATGGATATGAACTGGCAGCAAAAACTAAGAAACTGTTCCCCTGTATTTTTATCCTTATTTCAACTGCGACAGCTAGAAGAGAAACTATTCAACAAGCTTTTGATGCCGGAGCAACCGATTACGTTAGAAAGCCTGTAGATTCTCTTGAACTTATCGCAAGAATAAATAACCTTATCAAACTTAAAAAAGCAGAAGAAAATCTTAATGAAGCTTTAAGTGAACTGAAAACAAAGAACAAAGTGCTTAAGAAACTATCAATAACCGATGAACTCACAGGACTTAATAATAGAAGATCTTTCTTTGAACAGCTTAAAAAACATATTTACGATACTGAAAGGTACACTCACCCAATAACCCTTTTTATGTTTGATATAGACTCATTTAAACACGTAAACGATAATTTCGGGCATCAGGTCGGAGATCAGGTTTTACGGGATATTGCCGAGGTCTTAAAAAATAATACACGCAAAACAGATGTTGCCGGACGCTTCGGCGGAGACGAATTTCTGGTTATGTTCAACCACACTGAAATAAATGAGGCTGCTGGTTCAGCAAATTCGCTGATGAAAAAAATAAATTCTATTCGAATTGGTGATACCGATGAAAAAATCAAAATTAGCGGCGGACTTTTTCAGCACCCAGCTGACATGTCGTTAAATGAGTTAATGGCAAAAACTGATTCACTACTGTACAAAGCAAAAGAAAATGGCAAAAATAGAATTGAATTTTAGAGCCTAAATACAATTGTAGGATTCAATAATTGGCTTTTAATATGCTATTTTTTAACTGTAATAATGTAGTCGCAGTGAGAATCCCCTTTACTTCTACAATTATCATTACTATGTTCAACTAAAATTACTCTGTTAAACTTCTTTCCTATCCCTATAAAAGCTCCCTGGTCAAAAACACATGGATAAAGACTACTAGCAGTCATTCTAAAAGAAGAATCTGAAATCTTCTTAAATTTATAGTGCCCAATCTCATCACCCTTAAGACCTCTATGATTCATATAGTAAGCCTGATCTGAAAGTTCGAAAGCTTGCTCTAAACTATTAACTCCAGGCGGAAAAATGGCCTCTGTCATTATAAATTTCCCCGTACGCTTTAACACAGTAGGCATTCTTTTTTCCATATTCTTTAGAAGAGCTAAATACTCAGTAAGTGGATAAAATTTACCCTTTTGAATATCATGTAATCCATATTTTTGAAGCAGTACTTTGCACAACACATTAGAATCAAAAGCATGAATTACAGGGTAAAGACCTTCTCCAGCAACTTCGACATGACTGAAATTCATTTCGTCGGATATCATTTATTTGCTCCTATCTACATCTAAATTATATGGGGTCGAATGGGGTAATACTATCATTTATTATAGCGAATATATACATATATACAAATATTGTATATGAAAAGTTTTCAACATATATTATTGATCCTATACTAGCTATT
>CAZGAI010000649.1:0-2103 GCA_964523175.1 uncultured Victivallales bacterium
TAATCTTAGTAAGTTATTTAAATGTCGAACAACTATGAAGTTTATGAAAGAAAAGGTTTGTTGTGAAAAACATCAGTAGTAATAAATGTTATGTATCTACATAGAAATGGCTTGTAACAAACACTATATTAAATTTTCATGTTAATGACATAAAAATTCTTAATAAAAAATATATATGAAATATACTGAAGCTAAACAAAAGATAGATAAATATCTTCAAAAGAAATATCCCGACTTTTATAAACACCCTGAATACAATGCTGCAATAACTCATTGGATGCAGAATACGAAGTTTCAATATCCATATATTACTAATGAAATTTATAAAGATTTATATAGTCTATTTCAATTATAATTCATAGACTAAACTAAAATAATGAAGCTGTTAAACTACAATATGAAGTTTTGCTGGGCCAAGTCACAGAGAATAGACCCTGTAATAATGAAGATGCATCCTGAATTTTATAATCGACCAGATTATAATAAAATCATTATTGTCTGGATGATGAAACCCAAGCCTCAAGACAAACTGATTCCAGATGATATATACAAAACACTGTTTCATTGTTTTTATAAATACACAGATGCTTGCGATTATGAGGATATATGTCCAAACTGTGGTTCTTTTAGTGAAGTGTGGAGCAATTCATCCGACGAACTGCAATGTGACAACTGTGGATATTCGGAATCGGAATAGATAAAAAATATTATTTAATTACCAATACTTACATATAGTAAAATAATAGAAAATATTTGATTTTATGGTAATGTATAAGTAGATACACTTATTTAAATTCATTCAAAAATCATATTTTATGTTATTTTATAAAAATGGGCAATGACAGACAAAAACAATTAACTGCTATAGATCTTTTTTGTGGAGCAGGTGGCTTTACTTTAGCTGCTGTAAATTTATGCATTCAAACCTTAGCTGCTGTTGAAATTGATAAATATGCCTGTGAAACATATAAATATAATTTTATTAAAAAAAAGAAGTATAAGATATCTCCAAAGTTATATAATGAAAATATATTTGCTCTTTCACCTGAACAGTTAATGTCTGATATTGAACTAAATCCTAAAGAACTTGATATTCTGATGGGGGGCCCTCCCTGCCAGGGGTTTTCTCAGCACCGAATTAAAAATTCAGGGGTTGATGATCCCAAAAATGAACTTTTACTACGGTATTTTGATTATGTCAAAGCGATAAAACCGAAAGTTTTTATAGTTGAAAACGTTCGTGGGATGCTTTGGCCAAAACATATAAACTATATTAATAAATTTTACAAGTTAGCTCTAGAAAATGGCTATGATGTAAAACCACCCGAAGTTTTGGATGCAAAAGATTATGGCGTTCCTCAAAATAGAAAACGTGTATTTGTACTAGGCGTTAGAGTTGATTGCAATTTGGATGTTAATTGGCCTTTAGAGAAAACACATTTTAACCCTAAATCAAAAGAAGCAAAAAAACATAACAAACCCACATGGAAAACAGCCAGAGATATTTTTGAAAAAGAAATTATTGCCAGTGATCCTAATAATTTGCATATGAAACCTTCTGAGAAAATGGTTGAAAGATTTATGAATACGCCTCCTGACGGAGGTAGTCGAGCTGATTCTGGATTTATTTTACCCTGTCACAGTAATGGATATGCAGGTCATAAAGATGTATATGGAAGAATGAGGTTTGACACGCCTGCAAATACAATAACTGCAGGATGTACCAATCCATCTAAAGGTCGATTTGTTCATCCCACAGAACATCATGGAATTACAGCAAGGCATTGTGCCAGATTTCAAACTTTTCCAGATAATTTTATTTTTAAAGGTGGCTTGG
Organism: uncultured Victivallales bacterium; assembly: GCA_964523175.1. Taxonomy (GTDB): domain Bacteria; phylum Verrucomicrobiota; class Lentisphaeria; order Victivallales; family GWF2-38-69. Next base: position 1,838 of record CAZGAI010000649.1, read on the forward strand.
GTAATGCTGGCAAACAAATTGGTAATGCTGTACCAATTATATTAGGAGAAGCCGTTTTGAAAACTATCAAACAGACATTAGAGGCTGGAAATGATAACTGAAATACCATTCCAAACAAGAGCTAGAACTATTGATCATCTTGGAAGAGAACAAATAGCTGACTGTCCAACAGCAATATCAGAGTTATGGAAAAATTCATACGATGCTTATGCAAAAAATGTATCATTACATATCTTTATCGATGACATTCCTGTTGCAGCAATATT
>CAZGAI010000650.1:0-2090 GCA_964523175.1 uncultured Victivallales bacterium
TGACAGAAAAAAGTATGGAACTTAAAGATGAAAATAAATATATCTTTAAAGTTAGTAAAGCTGCAACTAAAATTGACATTGCCAGAGCTGTTGAAGACATTTACGATGTAAAAGTTAGAAATGTAAATGTGCTGAACCGTAAAGGTAAGCCTAAACGAATGGGACGCAGATCTCCTAAAATGGGATATACTGTGTCAACAAAGCGCGCAGTTGTTACTCTATCAGAAGGCAGCATTGAGGTATTATAAAATAATAAAACAAGTTTTAACTTGACCGATTAACTGTCGGAGAAATATAAGGTGAATAACAATGGCTCTTAAAAAATACAGTGCAAGGACTCCAAGTCGTCGTCAGATGACTGTCTTGGATTTTGCCGAGATTACTTCCACTACACCGGAAAAATCTCTTGTAAAAGGCAAAAAAAATACTGGGGCCCGAAATAATAATGGTCGTATTACTACTCGTTTCAGAGGCGGGGGGAATAAACGTAGATATCGTATGATTGACTTCAAAAGGGATAAAGTTGGTATTCCTGGAAAAGTAAAAACTATTGAATACGATCCAAACCGCAGTGCAAATATTGCATTGATTGCATATGCAGACGGCGAAAAACGTTATATTATAGCACCTCTCAAATTGGAAGTTGATTCAACTGTAATGAGTGGTCCTGATGCAGAAGTAAAACCAGGTAATGCAAAAAAGATTAAAAATATACCTGTTGGTGTAATTATTCATAATATTGAATTACATCCGGGCGGCGGTGCTAAACTGGCAAGATCTGCAGGACAGGTTGCTGTTTTGCGCGCAAAAGAAGATAAATATGCCCAGATTAAACTGCCTAGTGGTGAAATCAGAATGATAAATGTTGAATGCATGGCTACAATCGGCCAGGTGGGCAATATTGAAAAAATGAAAGTTACTTTGGGTAAAGCCGGCAAAAAACGTTATCTTGGAAAACGCCCTCATGTCAGAGGTGTAGCTATGAATCCGGTTGACCATCCAATGGGCGGTGGTGAAGGTAAAACTAGTGGTGGTGGACATCCGCAGTCTCCTTGGGGACAACTTTCCAAAGGAAAGAAAACAAGGAAGAAGAAAAAAGCTTCCAGTAAATTTATTGTTGAAAGACGGAGGAAGAAATAATGCCTAGATCAGTAAAAAAAGGCCCTTTTGTTGATGGACATCTCGCAAAAAAAGTCGAAAAGATGAATAGAAGCGGGATGAAACGTCCAATTAAAACATGGTCAAGAAGATCGATGATAATGCCTGATTTTGTTGGACATACTTTTAATGTTCACAATGGAAAAGAATTTATCGGCGTATTTGTTACTGAGAATATGGTTGGTCATAAACTTGGTGAATTTTCGGTTACACGTCGCTTCAAACTTCATGGTGTAATAAGCGGTAAGTAATTTATTACTGTTATATACTTAGCTCACTGGATTAATATTCAGTGAGCTTCTTCTTTTTATATACTTATTAATAATGATATCGTAACTGAGCCAAATAAACAGAGTCATTCCAGACATTTTCGGAAAAAGCTATTTTTATTTTATCAATTCCTTATTGATCCCTTTGCCTGACTCAATTTCTTATATTGAACTGAGTAATCTTTTTAGGTTTTTCTTACTTCTTAGCAGATAAGCTGTTTCATTAAGTGATTCATAATCTTCAAGAGACAGCATTACTACAGCCTGATTATATTATAACAGGGTCATGATTATCGCATACAGTCAGCATTGTTTTAGCTAATTTCTCTCTGCCTGCTGGATAAGTTATTGCCCACATAGTATACCTCTATTTAAATTTAGTTGTACAATATGTTATACATGCTATTCAGGGAAAATCAACTTTATGTTTTTTCAGTTACGACAATAACTTTTCAGTTTTCCCAAAATTTTCTCTGAATTCAGCAAAAGTCCCATTTTCGATAGATTCACGAATTTGTTTCATTAGATTTAGGAAATAGTGGAGATTATGAGTGGATACCAGGCGCATGCCTAATATTTCGCCGACATTGAATAAATGGCGTATGTATGCACGTGTATAATTTTTACAGGCATAGCATTCACAATTTTCATCTATTGGAGAAA
>CAZGAI010000651.1:0-2075 GCA_964523175.1 uncultured Victivallales bacterium
CGTCACATAAAATAACCACATTTGATCTTGGCACACCTAAAAGTATAGCTCCCGCCAAGATTAAACTTGCAGTTATGCCTTTTATGAATGATACAGAAGCTGCTTTCCAGATGCTCTATAGAACTGGCAAGAATCAAGTAGAAAAAGATACTTATAATAGATGGGTGGAAGCTCCGGGATTATTAATTACTTCATATTTACTGGATGCCTTCAGTAGCTCTGAAAACAAGGATTCCTTCACTGGAGCAGATGATTATATTCTTTCCGGCAATGTTACTCTTTTTGAAATTAACCTGCCAAATAAATATGTGGTTCTCAGGGTGAATTATAGAATAATGCATAATAACAGATATCTTATAGAAAAGGATGTAACTCTTAAGCAGGCTTTTGATAAGTCTTCTCCTGATAATTTTGCAAAAGCCATGTCAAAAGCAGCCGGGGACCTGGCAAATGAGATTAAATCTCAAGTAATGAAGGTGAGTGTAATAAAATAATAAGAATATTCCCCCAGCTCGAGAGTTTCATCGCTGGAGAAACAGTTGGACAACCCAATAACTGCTTACAATACGTTTTTCAAAAGAGTTTTTATAGAGTATGATTATGCAAAAAAAATCTGACAAACCTTCCATGAAGGATCAACACCGAAGAGTAAAGCGCTTTTTACTTCTTGTCGGAGACTTCGGCTGTTCTTTCGGCAGAGACTGTGTCAACATTACCTCATTTGTAGGAGAGGTTTTTTTATCTCTTGCCTACGCTGTTGCTAATCCGCGTAAAGTAAGATGGCGTGAAACTTTTTATTATATGGACAGTTGCGGCAGTGATGCATTGCCTATAGTTACTGTTGTCGGCTTTTTGCTTGGGCTTGTTCTGGCACTGCAAGGAGCGATACAGCTTACACGACTTGGTGCTCAGAGTATGGTTATAGATTTGGTTGTACTGGCTCTGGTTAAAGAATTGGGACCAATAATGATTGCAGTCGTAGCTACCGGTCGTGCCGGTTCAGCATTTGCTGCAGAAATCGGGACTATGAAAGTTACTGAAGAAGTAGATGCAATGGTAACGATGGGGTTTAGTCCGGTCCGTTTCCTTGTAGCTCCTAAAATATTAGCCTTAATAATAGTCTTACCTCTATTAACTGTTATGGGTGATATAGCAGGAATAATCGGAGGAATGTTCGTAACATATTTTAAACTTGATATCTCCATTCCTGAAACATTACACAAAGTCTTTGAGCTTATAACTTTTTCCGACTATATGCAGGGATTTATAAAAAGCTTAGTGTTTGCTTTACTTATAGCCGGTGTCGGATGTATGCGTGGATTTGAGGCTTCAGGTGATGCACAAAGCGTAGGCCGTTCAACTACATCTGCTGTTGTAAGCGGGATTTTTCTTATTGCAGTCGCAAATACAATAATAACAATATTATTTACAATCTAGACAGACAAATGACTAAAAAAAATGTTGTTCAAGTTGATAATTTATCAATTGGTTACAAAGAGAGAACTGTTCTTAAGAATCTTAATTTCTCAGTTGAGGAAGGAGAGGTTTTTATTATTATGGGTGGTTCAGGTTGCGGTAAGAGTTCTTTGCTAAAAAATATAATCGGCCTGTATCAACCCTTTGAAGGCGATATTCTGATACATGGAAAAAGTATGGTCAAAGCTAAATTAAAGGGGAAAAAGGAATTAATGCGAAGTTTTGGGGTAACATATCAGGACGGTGCATTGTTCGGCACTCTTACTTTAGGAGAAAATGTTTTGCTGCTGCTGGATGAATACACTAATCTAAATAATGAGGAAAAAGAAAAAATCGTAATGGAAAAACTTTCTCTGGTTGGACTAGCTGAATTTGCCCACTATATGCCATATGAAATCAGTGGCGGAATGAGAAAACGCGCCGGATTAGCCAGAGCGATGGCTTTAGATCCAAAGCTGCTTTTTTTCGATGAACCATCCGCAGGCCTTGACCCCATTTCTTCTGCGGAACTGGATAGGCTCATTTTAAACCTGGGGAAAAAAACTGGTGCAACAATAGTAGTAGTAACACATGAGCTCGACAGTATTTTTGCCATAGGT
>CAZGAI010000652.1:0-2069 GCA_964523175.1 uncultured Victivallales bacterium
ATTATACCATATAGAGAGCGAAGGAACGATGGTTTTATCAATGGCTTATATTCTTCTCTCTACTATAAAGTTATGAATAAATTTTCTTGTGTAACTTACCCAAAAGGTGGTTCTGATGTTTTTCTTATAGATAGAGAGATTATTGATATAATTAATAACGATATTCGTCCTGTACATACTGCTGTTATTTCTGAAATCCTCAGATTGGGTTTTTCTCCATATTATTTTGGATTTCAAAGGCCTAAATCTGATAATAAATCAAGATGGACATTTAAAAAGAAGTTTAAACTTTTTATGGATACATTTATTTCAAGTTCTGCATTGCCTATAAAACTGATTTCTATATCAGGTTTATTTTTTTCTTTCTGTTCATTCGTTCTAATAATATTTTATTTGTATGTGAAAATATTCGGTAATAGTAAGTTTTGGGGTATCAATATTCATGGATGGACTTCAATTGTTTTATTTATTATATTTTTTAGTGGATTAATTCTATTATCCCTTGGAGTAATAGCTGAATACATATGGCGAATTTATGAAGAAGTTAAAGGGAGACCAGGTTTTATAATAAAAAAAAGAAATGGAAATTATGAACCTAAAAGTAAAAATAAATAATATTTTAATATTTTTTAGCAATAGCTTATTATATATATATTGCTCTACTGTAATTTGTTTCTTTACTCTAATATCGCTATATAATCACCCTGTTTCGGATGATGTTTTGAATTATTCAAGAGTGATTCAAAAGGGATTTTGGGGTGCTCAGCAATATTTATATCTCAATTGGTCCGGACGCTATATTCATGTCTTTTTAGCCTCACTTCAAGGATTAAGTAGTAACTTTTTCTTTTCTACTAAACTTATTCCTATCTTGTTAATTTTTTTATTTTTGGTAGCAGTTTATTTTTTTGTGAAGTTAATACTCGTTAATTGTACAAGCCTAATAAAAATTCAGATAACAATGATTTTTTCTGTTGTATATCTTTTGGGGCTTCCAGAGATAAACAGCTCATTTTATTGGGTAGCTTCCGCTCTTTCTTATCAGGTGGGAATTCTTCTCTTTATGTTTTTTGCGGGATTAATCCTTGTATCTGTTTCTTCAGGTGGAGGAGTAACTATCTATAAAATACTTTCCTTTATATTATTATTTCTCCTTATTGGTATTAATGAAATAATGCTTATTTATGTAATGGTTTTTCTCTTTTTAGTTATTGTTTATGTAGCTATTAACTATAGAAAGTTTTCTCCTTTTCTAATATACTTAATTATTTTTGGAGTAATTTGCTCTATTATTAGTATCTTTGCGCCTGGAAATGAAGCTAGATTTATAGCTGAAACGGACGGAGTCTATGTTACAGATAGCTCTTTGAGACATAATTTTATACATAGTATTATAGAATCCATTTCTTTAATATTCAGATTGCTCTTCTCTTACCGGTTTTTATTTTTACTATTAATTACAGCAGAATTAGCTATAATTCTGAGAGGTAGAAAGACATATTCAAATACTATATTTAACAAGTTATTTATTTCATTTTCATCTATTATCCTGTTATTTGTTTCCATTTTTCCCTCATTTTGGGCAACAAATGATATTCAACCAAGGGTTATGAATGTTATATGGTTTATTTTATTATTATCTTGTGTGATAAATATTTATATATATATTGATCTATTGTATAAATTGAATCTGGTTTCCTACCTGAAAAAACCAATTGTTTTGTTTTTTGTTAGGTGTATTGGAATTTTAATTTTGGGATACTCAATAAACTATAGAACCATTGCCTGTGACCTTTTAAAGGGAAGGGCTATCGAGTACGATAGACAGCTAAATGCTAGATATCAGTTGATCAATAACTGCAAAACTGATATCTGTTATATTCCTAAGCTAAATATATTTGCTTATTCCATTTTTCGTGATGATATTAGTGATTGTTATCAACATAATCGCTGGCTTGCAATGCTATTTAATAAAGAGAAAATTTTACCTATAAAAGATAGTAATGAAGATATTCTTTTATTGGAACAACCTTCCACTTCCTCCTATGAAATAAATAGCACTTTTTTAA
>CAZGAI010000653.1:0-2068 GCA_964523175.1 uncultured Victivallales bacterium
AGCTCGGAAACAGACGAAAGTTTGAAAACACCGACTAGTCCAAAGATTAATTCTATAAAAGAAAGAACTCAAAAAAAATGCTCTCATAAGTGTGAAATATATGCAAGAGTTTGTGGATATATTGCTCCAGTAAAAAATTGGAATAGAGGAAAAAAGAAAGAATATCAAGGAAGAGTTAATTATAACGTTGCTTAATTAAATATGCAGTTAATATAGCCTTAAGTACTTGAAATTAAGATACTTAAAATTATATTATATATAGGAAGTAATCAATATTTTTAAACACAAAAGAAGAAATAATGCATAAACTTATAAATGCAAAATGCGCTATCATGCAATACAGAATAAACTATTGCAAATCATGTGTTCATTTTATAGAATGCCGGAAGGAATTTATTAATAAATTTTTTTCATCAGACCAAAACTGTATTAACCATTAATATAATAAAAAATAGAGATAAGAAAATGAATGCCAAACTTAATAATGTCAAAATATCAGGGAGAATTACAAAGGAAGTTAACCTTAATTTTACTGCTGAAAGCAGCAAACAGGTGGGCAATCTAAGAATTGCTTTGGACGTGTCTAAACAAAGAAGCCTGTATATTGATGTTACTGCTTGGGAAGACACGGCAAACATTCTCACAAAACTTCATGTAGGAGATCTTATATTTGTTGATGGGAGACTGGATCTTGACTTTAAAGACTCCACTAAAATAATAATAATCGCTAAAAACATTACTCTTCTACATTCAAAGTTATTTGACAAACTCGGAAAAACTAACAGGGACTTAGAAGATTTAATAACAATGGATAATATAAATAAATTATCAGAGTAAGGAGGGGATTATGAAAACTATATACTTGTCAGGGCCTATCATGGACGTTGTAGATGACAATAATGGCCGTGAAGCAAAAGAATGGCGATCAAGAGCAAAACACTTGTTAAAAGACAGTTTTAACCTTTTAGATCCGATGAGAAGAAATTTCAGAGATAAAGAAGTTGACTCTTCTAATGAAATAGTTGAGTTTGATCTGCTGGATGTTAAAAATGCTGATGTTTTATTAGTTAATTACAGTAAGGCAAGTGTTGGAACCAGTATGGAAGTATTTCATGCTAGTCATAACCTGGGAAAGTTTGTAGTTGGTTTCAGTCCATTTGATTTTGTAAACTGCAGCCCCTGGATGGTTAAATACTGCACTAAAATATTACCAAATGTAAAAGAAGCCTGTGACTATATACAACGTCATTTTGCAGGGACTTAATCAGGTTAGGTAAATTTGTACATTCCTGGTACTTCCGGAAAGCTGCAGTAAACATGTACAAAAAACAAAAGGATGAAGATATGGATATATTTATGTTTAGAAAAAAATATCATCTAACTGACCAGAAAAAGTTTGCGTCTGTAACTGGTTACTCTCTGGAGTGTATACGCAGTTACGATTGTAATCGGCGACCGGTTCCAGTAAAGCTTGAAAGATTTTGCGAATTATATGCAGAACACGAAGATCTTAAACACAAATTTAATGATGAATTAAATAAAATAACTATGAAAATGGAAAAGAATGGAGATGAATTAAAATACAAATTACTCAATAGTATTAATAATTTTGATAGTAAAATAAATACAATTGAAAGGTCTAAAAGTAAAAAAACAATATGTTAGAAAAGGGGAAATAATGAATAAAAATAAATTAAAAATTGATGACATAAAAATGAGTAGAGACAAAACTCTAAAGATTTTGACTTGTCTAAGAGAAGGGATAGACCCGACAACCGGGGTTGAATTATCACAAGAGAGTGTTTTTCAAAAATCTGTTGTTACCCGTGCTCTTGGAGCTGCATGCGAATTTTTTAGTGTTCAACTGCAAACCGGTGGGCCAGCATTAAAAAAACGGGAAGTAGATTATTCCAAAAAAATTCAGCCTAAAATGCAGGGACAAAGATGGTTTTTAAAAGAAGAAAATCAATTAAAACTGGAATTAGATAAAAAAATGAGTAAAAGTGCTATAGCACTGACTCACCAAAGAAGCTATTTGTCCATTGAAAAAAGAATAGAATAACTGAAA
>CAZGAI010000654.1:0-2068 GCA_964523175.1 uncultured Victivallales bacterium
TGGATAAATCGCCTGCTATAAAATCTGAAATTGATTCACTCAAACGAAAGAATTCAGATATTCTTTTAAGACAGTCTAAAGGAATTGCATTGCTTGAAACAGCAAATAATACTATAACTAACCTTGCACGTAAACGAGAAGAGTTACAGTCTAGGTTTGAAGATTTACTAACATCCTTTGGCGGCAAAGAAGTAATGATTTCAAACCTTACTGTTGAAAATAAAAAGATTGGACAAGCACTCAGTAATTCAAATAAATTGGTAGCTAAACTTAAAATCATACAACAACAGCAAAATAAGGCGGATTTTTCAAAGAACGTAAAATTTGTAAATAAAGATGTAAATCAAAAGGAAGTATCGCAATTAAAATCAAAAATCAAGGATTTAATTCTTGAAAAAAATAGACTGAATAATTCTGTTGTTCAGCTGAATAGAAAGATAGTACTTAATGACATTCGACCTCAGAAAATAGATAAAAATTTAATAGTTGTATCTAAAACAAAGTTGAACAATCAATTTGAAAGTTATTTTAAAATAGCAGAAAATGCTATACAAAAAAATGATAAACAAAAAGCATTGACATATTATGAGAAAATCTGTCAATTACTTCCGAAAGATATTAAATTTTTGAAAAAAACAGGTATGCTTGCTCTTGAACTTGAAAATTATGAAAAAGCTAAGATTTATTTAGAAAAATTTCATGATATAAACAATCAGGATGTAGAAGTACTTATCGCCCTGGGGTTTTGTTATTTAAACAATAACGACCCATTTGAAGCTCTATCAGCGTTTAGTAAAGCCGCTAGTATAGAAAAAAATAATCCTGAACTACTGAACTATATTGGTATTGTCTGCGGAGAACTCGGATGGTATGATGCAGCTGTTAGTAATTTGGAAAAAGCCCTGGCCCTTCGCCCGAAATCCCCTGAAACTGCGTATAACCTGGCTGTATTTCTTCTTTCCTGTGAACCTGCAAGAAATGTGGAGGCTAAAAAATGGTATGATGTGGCCTTATTGTATGGAGCAAGTCCCAACCTGAATCTTGAAAAAAGGTTGAATAATTAAAAGCTAATTAATAGTATTGATGAAAAAATCCAGCAGGAATTAAAAAATGAAGATGTTTATAATATGTGCGTTTACAAATCTATAATGTTTTGTTATACTGTATAGAGGCAGAGTCTAATAAAAATAAAGAGGTAATAAAATGGACAAAAAAGAAGGCTGGAGTTTTGTTTGGGAACTATTTGATAAAGCAAGTAATCTTTTTGAAAAACAAGAAGATTGGCAGTCTTATATATTATCACAAAAAGATACTATTCTTGAGTTAGGTGAGCGTTTTACTAAAAAGATACCATATTACATAGCTGATGTAGGTAAAATAAGGAAAGATGTTTTATACACTATTGATAGTATATTCATTGAAGATGCCAAAGTAAATCCTAAAAGATATCCAAATGGTATAGAGGTGATGTTAATTAATCCTTCTAAAATACTATGTGGACTTTTCTCTCAATACATGAATTGTGAAGCACCTGTTATGTTTCTAGAAAAATATAATTCTTTTATTATGCAGTATAATGATGAAATAAAAGAAAATATTGAAGATATAGTCAGTGGATGTTTAGGCGGTATAAATGCTGAAAATGAAATAAGTGAAACTCTTTACGAGATGAGTCCGTAACTAACAAATAGTAAATATTGTATTATTAAGGCATATCATTAGTTTGATATGCCTTTTATACGTTCTGATGTATAATGATTGAGTGCTCGAAACGCAAAATTACCAGGCAGGAATATTGCTATCTGAGGGAAAAGTCTGAACTGTACAAATATTGGTTAAAGAACTTGATTTGCTCGGCGGAAGTCCTTCCGCCAAAGAAATCTAGCTTGATGTTCCTAAAATATTTTTTTAAGGAACATCAATTTATGCAATAAGACTCAAAACAGACTGGTTTCAGTGTGATTTTACACTATAATTATAGATGTATTTTTAGCATTTAGCATATACAAGCATTGTTAGCATTATTTCAAAGCACCCTAATATCCATTAACCGACATTCCTAGGATTT
>CAZGAI010000655.1:0-2067 GCA_964523175.1 uncultured Victivallales bacterium
CTTATATTAATATAAACCGTAATAGGGATATTCTCAATAACACTCACTGAGCTGTTTAACCTTAAAACACACATCCAGGCATCATAACGCAATACCACCCAATATTTTACTTACATCAACTGCCGGTTTTTCGAAGCTGGCGGTTTTATTTTATGTACATGGTAGAAAAGTATTAAATAAAGAGGTATTTTCAATAAGCGATTTAAAAATCAGATTAAAATAGTTCTGGTTTCAAAAATTTTAACCGACTGATATATTCGAATTATGATAAATTTATATATAAATACCCAAGATCCATTTATTGCATTAAAAAAGTATTTTAACTTTGAGATTTTTTTAGACAATCAGGAAGAAGTTGTTCGTGAAATTCTTGAAGGCAATGATATGTGTGTAATAATGCCTACAGGAGCAGGAAAATCTCTCTGCTATCAATTACCAATTCTAATGAATCCCGGATACGGTATTGTTGTATCACCATTGATTTCATTAATGAAAGATCAAGTGGATGCTTTAAAAGATAAAAACATCCCTGCTGCTTATATAAACAGCACAATTTCAATATCTGAACAGTATCATATTTTAAAAGAAACAGCTTCTGGAAACATAAAAATACTGTATGCTGCTCCTGAACGTTTTGATATGAATGCATTTCAGAATCTCATACAGCAACATCCTCCTCAAATGATAGTTGTAGATGAAGCACACTGTATTAGCCAGTGGGGACATGACTTCCGCCCATCATATATGCGACTGGGAGATGCTGCTGGTAATTCTTCCATCTCTCAAGTTTGTGCATTTACAGCCACAGCTACCCCGCAGGTCAGGAAAGATATATGCACACAACTGAAACGTCCGGAGATGAAATTGCGAGTGGCTGGTTTCAAACGTCCTAACCTTTCTTTTTCAGTGATAGACTGCCGCACAAAGAATGAAAAAATTCAGACACTTTTAAGACTTCTTCAAACACCATGTCCTACAATTATCTATACATCTACAAGAAAAGCAGTAGAAGAAATTATGGAAAATTTAGATTGCATTGGTTATCATGCAGGCATGAGTGATGAGAAAAGACAGTCAGCTCAGGAAAAATTCATGAATGATCCTTGTCCTGTGCTGGCTGCGACAAACGCTTTCGGTATGGGGATTGACAGACCAGACGTAAGAAGAGTAATTCATTATAATATTACAGGTTCACTGGAAGCATATTATCAGGAAGCAGGGCGTGCGGGAAGAGATGGAGAACCGGCTGACTGCATTTTGTTCTTTTCTTATAGTGATAGGTTTATTCAGGAATTTCTAATTGATTTAAGCAACCCTTCTGAAGAACTTATACGTGCCCTCTACACAGCTTTGCTTGATATGGCTAATCAGGAAAAAACAAACACACTGGAATTATCACTTGCTGATTTAGTCAATGCAATACCTGAAGCTAAAACTGACAATCAACTCAGTACCTCAATGCGTATCTTAGAAAAATATGGCTATTTTGAAAGAGGTTTCCGGCAACAAAACAAAGGGATGTTTCATTTTACAGGTAATTTACAGGATTTGAAGATACTTAATCAAAAACAGGCAACACAGCGTTCGAGATTTATTTATAAATGCATCTGTCATTTCGGAGATCAACTTCAATATCCAACATATTGCACTTATGACCAACTGACTGCTATTACTGGGTTGAATACAGAACAGATTAAGCGGGTACTCAGAGCATTAAATAAAGACTGCCTTGAATGGACTCCGCCATTTTCCGGAAGATCTACAAAACTTCTCCGCCACGAAGAAACAGAACTGGATATAGATTTTGATGCTCTGAGAGAAAAACGTGAATTTGAAATAGCAAGACTTGATAAGGTAATCAGCTATACTAAAGCAAAAAAATGTAGACAAAACTTTCTTATATCATATTTCTGTGAAGAAGTAGACGACTGGAAATGTGAGAACTGTGATTCATGCGGACAGACAAATCACGCATTCCATCGGGTACCATCATTACAGGAAAAAGAAATTATCGAAATAATACTCTCAACTGTTATGGACTTTAAAGGTCGTTTTGGCAGAGGCAGG
>CAZGAI010000656.1:0-2038 GCA_964523175.1 uncultured Victivallales bacterium
CATGTATGTGAACATGCAGAATCTGTCAAAAAGAATACATGGAGCAATTCACCGGACTTCAGTTATTCGATATTTCCACTACAGGAGTTGGCAGGATTGACATTAGGCCTCGTTGGTCTAGGTAATATCGGAAAAAATGTTGCGAAAATAGCAGATAGTTTCGGTATGAAAGTAATAGCCTTTAAACCTTCATATTTAAAAAATGTGCCTGAATGTGTAGAGATGGTGAAAACTTTAGAAGAAGTTTTTGAATTAAGCGATGTTATTTCACTGCATTGCCCTTTTAATGCCGACACGGATAAGTTGGTTAACAAAAAAACAATTGCTCTAATGAAGAAATCAGCATATCTAATTAATACAGGCCGAGGCGGTTTAATTGATGAGCCTTCCTTGGCAGAAGCACTGAACAATAAAAAAATAGCCGGAGCTGGACTGGATGTTTTAACAGTAGAACCCCCACAAAGAGACAATCCGTTGATTACAGCTAAAAACTGCTATATTACCCCTCATATAGCTTGGGCAACTGTTGCGGCAAGGAAAAGATTACTGAATACAATTGTTGAGAATATTGACAGCTTTTTAAAGGGATGTCCCATAAATATAGTTAATTAAAATATTTATGAAAAGTAGTTTTCAGAACCTTCCTTTGTAGGATTAATAAATCATAAATCAAACATCAGCAATAAGAAATGGTTTGGTTTCAGAGGAGCATCAAATAATGAAAATATACTTATTTGCACCTTGAAAAATCTGTGAAGATTACCTACAATTACACCATAATACAGGAAATTACTTTTCAACTTTTTGCCAGACAACATTATCTTATTCTTCATAATAATAAATAATAGAGTGTTTAACTTGAGGAAATATACATATATTCGGGAGATGGTATGAAACTTAAAAAAAAGTATATCTGGCTAATAATAATAGTTGTTATTATTTTAGTGCTTATTTTCTTTTTTTATGAAATTTGTGCCTATACATCAAATGCATATGTGCGTGCCAACTGGGTTGAAATCAGCCCTCACACCAAAGGGCATGCATATAAAATATACGTAGAGAACAATCAGTTTGTCAACAAAGGGGATAAACTTTTTGAGCTTGATCGCCTGCCTTACTTACTCAAAGTTAATAAGCTAAAAGCCCAGCTTACTACAAATATCGCTGAGGCAGAAACTATTAGGCAGAATGTCATAAAAACAAAAAATGAAATAGGAATATTACAAAAACAGGTTGCGCTCAAAGATAAAATGAGGCTTCGCTATGAAATTCTTTCCAGAGATCGTGCTGAGTCTATTCAGAAATATCAGGAAATTCTTGTAGCATATAATGCTATGAACGATCAGCTTACTGAACTGCAGGGTAATCTAAATGTACTGGAAGCTACTCTGACAAGACAGTATGCAGTACAGAAAGAAACTCAGGCTGAACTGGACTATAATAATTATTTATATGAACAATCTTTGGTAATAGCCCCATTTACTGGATATGTGACAAATATGTATTTAATGCGGGGGCAGTTTCTTCAGCAGGGTGAGGCTAATTTCGGAATGGCTCAAACTCAGGACTGCTGGGTTGAAGCAAACTTTAAAGAGTGCTGGGTTGGGAAAATAAAAAAAGGACAAAAAGTATGGATATACAGCGATTTATATCCGTTCAGACTTTTTTTCGGTACTGTTTCAAGTATAACCAATGCGGTAAACAGAACAGTTACTAAGGACAAAATTCTACCATATATTAAACCTACTATTGACTGGGTAAGGCTTCAGTATAGGTTTACTGTAATAATAGAAATTGATAATCTGCCTAAAGATATGCACCTTAGAATGGGAGCTGATGCGCGAGTTTTGGTCTGGCTCTGATTATATAAAGAATATGCATTGCATATCTTGATTTTTCCTGTTTTCCTGCTAGAGTACTCAGTATTTAATTACTGATCACCGGCCTCCGGCCTCTGATCTCTGATTTGAATGGGGGCGTTCTGGTTTCGACTGGGTCGGCAGAACGTGGATTGCATGTCGAGGATGATCGTTGGCCT
>CAZGAI010000657.1:0-2034 GCA_964523175.1 uncultured Victivallales bacterium
GGATCTTTTCAGTATCTCTGAAAAAGTTGGCGGTGGATTAGCACTCTGGCATCCCAAAGGCGCTATGATTAGGAATATTTTTGAAACTTTCTGGAGAGAAGAACATTACAAAAATGACTATGATCTTTTATTTACTCCGCATATTGGACGTTCCGGTCTTTGGGAAACCAGTGGACATTTAGATTTTTATAAAGACGCTATGTATGCTCCAATGGAAATTGATGGCAATGATTACTACGTAAAACCAATGAACTGCCCTTTTCATATAGAAGTTTATCAGTCAAGACTACGGTCTTATAGAGAATTACCTTTACGTTGGGCTGAACTTGGAACTGTCTATAGATATGAAAAAAGTGGAGTTCTGCATGGACTGCTGAGAGTCAGAGGATTTACTCAGGATGATGCACATATAATTTGTACACCGGAACAAATTGAAACTGAAATTGCTGAAGTTCTTCGCTTTAGTTTATCTATTTGGAAGTCATTTGGTTTTACCGATATTAAGGCTTATTTAGCTACAAGGCCAGTAAAATCTGTTGGCGAACCTGAACGCTGGGAACAAGCTCTTCACTCTTTGGAAAAAGCCGTAAAAGAACATGGTTTGGAGTGTGAAGTGGATGTTGGCGGTGGGGCGTTTTACGGACCTAAAATTGATTTAAAAATTAAAGATGCACTGGGAAGAGAATGGCAGATGACCACAATACAGTTTGATTTTAATCTTCCTGAACGTTTTGGTATGTCATATATTGGAGAAGATGGACGGAAACATCAACCATATATGGTGCATAGAGCATTACTGGGGTCGTTAGAACGCTTTTTTGGTATTTTAATAGAACATTATTCGGGAGCATTTCCTTTATGGCTTGCACCCGAGCAGGCTAGAATTTTGCCTATTACGGAACGCCACCATGAATATGCGCTGAAAGCTCAGAAAACTTTGAAACGTTTGGGACTGCGCATTCATACAGATTGTCGATCAGAAACTATTGGTTCTAAAATAAAAGATGCAAGAAATGCAAGAATACCCTATATTTTAGTAGCCGGTGACCGTGAAGTTGAGTCTGCTGCATTTTCTGTAAGGTCCAGGCGGGAGGGACAAATTGGGGAATTATCTCTTGAAATTTTAAAAGAAAAACTGTTAGATGACATAAATAAAAAGGTTTGATATATAATAAATATATCAGTTCTGGAACGAAAAATATGCAGTTTGAGCATAATAACATTTGAATTTATAGAAAAACACTGTAATTTTATACTCTTTTTGATATTATATTCAAAATTATATAAGGAGATTGAAAAATAGCTAAATTATTGAAAAAAGGAGGTTTACTCCCTTCTGGAAAAGAAATCCTTCTGATTGGTGAAGATGGCGAACAACTTGGAAAAATATCTGTTGACAAAGCTTTTGAAATGGCAAAAGAAGCTGGACTAGATGTTGTAATTGTTGCTGAAAAAGCAGATCCGCCTGTTTGCCGAATTCTTGATTATGGTAGATTGCGCTATGACCAGAAACGTAAGCTGAAAAATCAAAAGAAAAAGCAGCATGCGCAGAAATTGAAAGAAATAAAATTTCATGTTAATGTTGATATCCATGATTACAATTATAAAATTAATCATGCAAAAGAATTTCTTGCTAAGGGCTATAAAGTAAAGCTGAGTCTTGTCTTTAGAGGCAGAGAAGCAGCGCATAAATCTATTGGATTTGAGATAATTGATAAAGCAGTTTTAGATCTGGAGGGACTTGGGTTGGCAGAAAGCAAACCGATCTTTGCAGGTAGAACTATTTCAGTTTCATTGAATCCGTGTAAATAGATAGCAGGATTATGATTGAAGGATTTTTATTTCATGAAATATGAATAATAATAACTCATTAATATAAGATTTTATATTAATGAATATTATGTCTATACTGAAATTGGCTGGCATCGGCCTCTTCAGTAATAAATTAACTTAAATAAATAAGGAGATTAACGATGCCTAAAATGAAAACAAGAAAATGTGCGGCAAAGCGCCTGAAACAGACAGGTACAGGTA
>CAZGAI010000658.1:0-1999 GCA_964523175.1 uncultured Victivallales bacterium
AGTCGTCTTCTGTAATATTACTGTTTTTTTGAGCTTTTTTAGCTATTTCGTTGCCTTCTCTGCGAATATTTCTAATAGCAACACGTGCTTCTTCCGAGCGTGCATTAACCTGTTTTGTCAGTGATGCGCGTCTTTCTTCACTTAGTTCAGGTATAGGAAGGCGAAGAATTTTACCGTCACTAACAGGATTAATGCCGATGTTTGAACTGCTAATCGCTTTTTCTATCGTTGGGACTGAACTTGGATCATAAGGTTGAATAACTAAAAGGCGTGGTTCCGGTACTGTTATACCGGCTAACTCTTTAAGCCTGGTAGAAGTACCATAATAATCGATTAAGATGTTTTCAACAAGCGCAGGTGAAGCTTTACCCGTTCTGTAGCCTAAAAAATCAGCTTTCATGTGTTCTATAGTCGTTTCCATACGTTCCATCATATTTTCCGTAAGGTTGTCGATATCAATTGTACTCATAATAATTACCTCATTGTATTAAAATTAAAGAAAAAAAGTGTATTGTATTTTAAGAAAATAGTATCTTGTCCTTTTTTGGCAAGGAAAGAAAGAAAAAAAATCAGTAAATGCAAAATAAAAAAAAGATGCTATCTTTTATATAAGTATAGTAATGCAATTTTTATTTGAATAAATTTATTTTAATGTCCAGAAATTTACTTTTTTTAGTTGTAGGATATAAAAGCACATGATGTTGTTCTAATGTTTGTATTTTTCAACTTGATAACTTTTAACTTGCACCTAGTGCGATAACTTGTGGAGGTTTAATTATGAATGATATTAAAGAAGAAATATTAAAGAAATTCAATGAAGAATATGGGAGTTCTCCTTTAATAACTGCTGCAGCGCCCGGGCGCCTTGAAATCCTAGGAAACCACACAGATTATAATGAAGGATTTGTATTAAGTGCTGCCACTGATTTGAACACTGTCTTTGCTGTTGCACCTGTTGAAGGGAAAACATGCAAGTTGAACTCATTTGATAATAGTTTATGTGCTAGTTTTGATCTTGATACTCTTGATACGGCTATACCTGGAGATTGGAGCAACTATGTCAAAGGTGTTGTTTATGAAATTAGCAGATTACCCGGCATGAAAAATAACATTACAGCATTTAATGCCGGTATCATGAGCACCGTTCCTCTTTCTGCCGGTATGAGTAGCTCTGCTGCCCTTGAAATATCTGCCTGTTTTGCTTTAGGAAAATTGTATGGTGTTGAGCTCTCTCCTGAAGAATGGGCCAAATTAGGTCAGCGTGTTGAAAATAATTATTTAGGATTACAAAGTGGCCTGCTTGATCAGTTTAGTTCTATATTTGGGAAAAAAGACAATTTGATTTTCTGTGATTTTAGAGAAATTAAAGTTCTAGAGAGAGTCCGGTTTCCACATGATTATGAATTTGTTGTAGCAAATTCAATGGTTAAGCATAACCTGGTTGATTCTGACTATAACTTAAGACGGCAAAGTTGTGAAAATGCAGTTGATGCAATAAAACAAAAATACCCTGAAGTAAAAGCACTTCGTGATGTTTCTTTAAAAATACTTAATGACTGTAAAAAGCTTATGGATTTTGTGGACTATAAACGGGCACTTCATATTGTGGGTGAAAATAAACGTGTGCTACAGGGAATTAAAGCTCTTGAAAATAAAGATATTGATAAGTTCGGTGGTTTACTGTATGAATCACACCAGAGCTCAATAAATAATTTTGAAAACAGCTGTTCAGAACTGGATTACCTGATAGAACTTTCTAAATCAATTCCCGGTTGTGTAGGTGCACGTTTAAGTGGTGGTGGGTTTGGTGGAATATCCATCCATCTTGTTAAGAAGGATATGGCAGAACAGTATAAAAATAGGCTTAGAACTGCATTTAAAATACAAACAGGCATAGAAATACCGGTAGTTATATGCGGAACCGGAGATGGCGCTTTGGTTGTTTGATTTGGTGATTTGGTGATTTGGTGATTTGGTGATTTGGTGATTTGGTGATTTG
>CAZGAI010000659.1:0-1996 GCA_964523175.1 uncultured Victivallales bacterium
TTTTGCCATTCTTCCAAATATTATACATTTCTATTATGGTTGAATACGGCTGCTGTTCATCATCAGGAATTACTGTAGCACACTTCCCGGAACACAGTGACAGTCCTGCAAAAATAGCATAATTACTTCCAAAATTCCGACTTAGTTGATATGCTCTAATATTTTTAGACTTACTCTCTAATTCCTTAGCTACTTCAAAAGAATTATCAGTAGAACCATCATCAATAATTACTAGCTCAAAATCTACATTGGCTATTTTCATTTCAACAGATAATTTTGTGTAAACTTCACATAATCTATTGCTACTAAAATATGAGAGCAAAATTATACTTAACATTGAATTAACTTTCTATTTAAAATGATTAATCAGATCTATCACCTTTAGGACATCATTTTTTATCATAACCGAACTAATAGGTAATGATAAAACTTCATTATGAATCTTTTCAGTGATAGGCAAGTTCATATTATTAAAACTAGAATAGGCTTTCTGTTTATGTGGAGGAATGGGGTAGTGAATTAATGTTTGGACATCATTGTCATATAAATATTTTTGTAATCTATCTCTATTGTTAATTCTAATTACAAATAAATGCCAAACAGAGTTAAATGTTTTTTCAATAAATATTTTATTACAATCAGCAGGCAAATATATATTTGTATTTATGATTCCTTTACAATAATCAGCTGCTAAGTTGCGTCTATATTGATTTCCAATATCAAGATATTTTAATTTAACACGTAGAACAGCTGCCTGTATTTCATCCAGCCTGCTGTTAACTCCTTTATATTTGTTCACATACTTTTTGATAGAACCATAATTTCTTAACGCTCTTATTAGTTCAGCCAATTTTTTATCACTAGTAGTAACAGCGCCTCCATCCCCTAAAGCCCCAAGGTTTTTGCCGGGATAGAAACTAAAACCAGCAGCATTTCCCAATGACCCAGTTTTTTTATTTTTATATAGAGCTCCATGAGCCTGAGCTGCATCTTCAACAACTAATAAATTATACTTTTCTGCTATTTCATTAATTTTATCCATCTCTGCAGTCCGACCATATAAATGAACAGCAAGAATAGCTTTTGTTTTATGTGTAATTTTTTCTTCTATTTTGAGGGGATCAATATTATAAGTATAAATATCTGGTTCAGCTAAAACTGGGATTAATCCATTCTCTGAAATAGATAATATTGAAGCAATATACGTATTGGCGGGAACAATCACCTCATCTCCATTTGAGATAAAACCCATCTCTATATATGCTCTAAATATTAAAGTTAAAGCGTCAAGACCACTATTGACACCAATGCAGAATTCAGTTTCACAATAGGCTGCATATTCTTTCTCAAATGCATTAAGTTCACTTCCAAGCAGATACCATCCGCTATAAAGTACTCGTTGAATAGCCTCTTCAATTTCGCGTTGATATTGATTGTTCATTTTTTTTAATTCTAAAAATTCAATTAAATTATTTTTTTGCAATGACATATATTTCACCGGCAATATCTGGATAACGTTCACCTAATTTCATAAAAGCATTAAGGATAGTATTATCAATCGTTTTTTCTAATTGATTATTCGTCAAAGGTTTAAGCCAATATCCTCCTTCATATATACTATTAAAATCTGCTTTCATAAAATCAGCCCTTAATGTTTCAGGTGTGTAAACTCTGCGGTGTCCATGATGGACATCAAGTTTACTCATATCAAATTCCGACTTAATCAATCCCATAATTACAGCAAGCTGTCTATGAATAGATCTGGCATTTGGAACGGCAGCCATGATTCTACCTCCATTTTCAAGCCAGTTATATGCCTTTTTCAGAATAGAAACAGGGTCAAAAACATGCTCCAATACATGGCCTAAAATAATATTATTGAATTTTTTTTCTGGCTTATATTCTTCAAATAAAGTATTGATGACAGTAATGTTAGGAAATTGACAAGCTAAGTCTTCAGAAAACTTTTTAGAGCCTTCAATTACAGTTAGGTCTG
>CAZGAI010000660.1:0-1995 GCA_964523175.1 uncultured Victivallales bacterium
TATATCATTTCGCCATTGTTCCTTTTTAGAATAAATCATTTTGTCAAGACCCAACGGGGGTTCTTCCATAAACCCCCGATATTGATAGTTATCATATCGGCTGATTCTTCTATCAGCATTATCAACTGCATTCAAATATTTTCCCAGTGCTTTGAATTCTGATTTTTCTGTTTTTCTGTTATCGAATACAGCAAGAAGTCTTTCTTCCTCCTCAATAGAGCCAAAAGCTCTACTTTCAAATGAGACATGCCGTAACATGGCTGAAGCCACAGTAGAAGGTCTAATCAACCGTCGATGTAAAGGTAAACAGCATATGAAATGGTCCAGAGACGGTGTCCATCCTTTGTTGCAAATCAGAGCTGAAATAGAAAGCAATGACTGGTGCATCAGCTATGAGAATTATATTCTGGAAGCATATGCAAAAGCAGTGTGATTCACTCAATATATTTATGCTTCCTACAGCACTTGTACCTTAGCACTGGTCCTATGACTTATGGGTAATAGAAAGCTTTCCTCACAGGGGCAATTGAATCAGGTTTACCGTTGTTATCAACACGATTTATTCTTTATATCCTGCGCTTTTTCCAGAAGTTCTTCATAAAAGCTAGTATTGATTATTCCCTCTAAAGCTTCTTTCTTCCCTTCTTGATCTATGTATATCTCTAAAGTCTGTATTTTTTTTTGCAGTTGTTTTCTTATTTTTTCATTATATATAACAAAAATTATAACTAAAATCATTACCAGGGAAACAAACCCCAACAGCCATCTTGTTTGCATATAAAAACCTGGTAAAAATGACATAGTTTCGTCATAAGGGAAAGCGCCGATCAGATTAAACTCATATTCAGGATTACTTATCATCATCTTTGTGAAAAAATATTTTTTCCCATTGAAAGTTTTTAATGCAACATTATTCGAGTTGAAATATTTGTCATCGGCTAAGGAAACAATAAAATTTTTAAAAGACTGTGTCACCCCATGTCGTTGATCTGGTCCGGCCACAAGCGTGGATTTCTTATAATCAACCAAGTATAAGCCTGTCTGAGTGGTAGAATTTGCAAGAACCTCTGCAAGAATTCTTTCCTGAATTTTATCTGTATGTATATCGGCGCCAAGCAGTCCATAAAATTCACCTTTATCATTCTTGTACGGAACAGTAATAACAATGCATTCAAACTTCTCCTCTGTTCCTTTTACTAAAGCGTTTTGTAGTACTTTTGAATAAATACTTTTTTTAAGTAGTTTCGCCCTTTTAAAATAATTTCGATAGGAATAATCGTTACCAATCTCTTCTTTGTACTTATCCGGGACCACAGTCCTCATAATTCCGTTTGCATCCATAAACCAAATGCTTATGAGATAGCTGTTCTTCGAAAAAAAAGTATTGAAAATTTTGTTCAATTTATCCGAGGATGGTACACTATCGTCCTCAACTATTGATGCAATAAATTTCAGATCCCTCCCACTGTCCGACAATATATAATCTATATCGTTGGCTACAGCCCGTGTGATCAGCTTAAGCTCCCATTGTGTACTTCGCTCTGCAAGACGAACCTCGTCATGATAAAATGAAAATGAAACAAAAACGGTCCCAACAACAATTATCAAAAGAAAAAAAATTAGGTATAATATGTTCTTCATAGCTGAGCTCTGCAATTTTAAGATGTTAGTGGTCGTAGGGTTATGGGAGATTCGCCTACCATTTCAAAGCACGATCTCTCTTTTATATAATAACAAATTCATAATACAATTGTTAATATGTAATAACATAGCGAATTTTTAAAGAAATTAGTCTTAATTTGGTGCTAAAATCCGTTGTTTTCTTGTTTTTCCAAGGTTGGCTTTGTTGCATAGCTCGTTATTTTGACAACATTTGGCATGGGTTGCAAAGCCGGGTTACAGTTTGGCCCGATTTCATACATCTGACCGTCTATAAGTATTTCTTTAACTGTATCAAATTTATAAGTACCTGCGTTTAACTCTTCAAGTATTTTA
>CAZGAI010000661.1:0-1991 GCA_964523175.1 uncultured Victivallales bacterium
CAGCATATTCCTGTCATCAAAAACTCCTCCTACATAATAGAGATACCCGCATGATGCCATGGATAGGTCTGAACATTTCTGCATAATTGTAATTTCCGCCTTTTGGTCAAGCCTTCTTGCTTTTGCCGCTGCTTTAGGGCCGGCTGCAGAACCGCCAATAACAATAATTTTTTTGGTACTCATAATATCCTACATTTTATAAATTACTGAATTTATGTTCATCCCTGCCCCGACAGAGGTAAACACTAAATTGTCACCCTTTGTACATTCATATCCAACTAATTTTCCTTTAAGCAGTAAGTCAAGCAGTGTTGGAACAGTTGCCACAGAACTGTTCCCCAGATATGAAATAGTCATAGGCATTATGCTCTTAGGTATATCGCGTTCTCCATATAACCTGAAAAGGCGTTTTAATATGGCTTCATCCATTTTTTCATTTGCCTGATGAATAAGAACTTTGCTTATATCCTTCAAAGTCAATTCTGCCTTGTCAATACTCTCTTTTACTACAAGTGGAACTGTTTTTAGCGCATATTGATATAACTTATGCCCATGCATTTTTAGAAATAGTTCATTGCCTGTATAATCAGGATTGTACGATTTATCCATCCACAGCATATATGCATGATCAAGTGTGTCAGATCTGGTACAATGTGACAATATACCAACAGGTTCATCGCTTGATACAGATTCAATTATTGTAGCGCCGGCACCATCAGAGAAAATCATGCTGTCCATATCATGAGGATCTGTGATCCGTGAAAGTGTTTCCGCACCAATGACAAGGGCTCTTTTTGCATTACCTGATTTAAGAAAATAGTCAGCATGTATCATTCCCTGCACCCAACCGGGGCAGCCAAACGGTAGATCATAAGGAATTGTTTTAGGATTTTTAATTTTTAATTTATGCTTAACTCTAGCTGCCAGAGACGGTAGAATATCAATCCTTCTATTATCTGCAGGAACATCTCCAAAGTTGTGTGCAACAATTATATAATCAAGAGTTTCTTTGTCAACCTTCGATGATTCAAGCGCATCTACTGCTGCAAAAAAGGCAATATCAGATGTAACAAGGTCATCAGTAACATACCTTCTTGCCTGGATGTTTGTTATTTCTTTAAACTTTGCAGCAGTTTCTTCTATGGCTTTTTGAAATTTTTCACCCTCTGGTGTATAAAATTCATGACTATAAAAGTTTTCATTTGTAATTATTTTTTTTGGAATATAACTACCGGTTCCTGCGATAATAGAATACATTTTTTCACCTTATGAAGAAATTTTTACAGCCAGTTCAGCCACCCGTTTCCCGGTACTTTTTGCTGTGCCAAGGCCGAAATCATCTTCATCTATACCGGTTTTTGGATTGCTGTGAAGCGTAGCACCAAAATGCGCCATAGGGGCGCCGTCGCTGACACAGACCATATCATGGCAGAATAAGGCTGACTGAACACCCTGTATTGTCAACTCCTGTCCGCCGTTTCTGACACCGCCGACAGCTATTGCTGCGCCGACTCTGTTCTTGAATTTCCAGCCGTTACGGCGAAACATAACACAACGCTCAAGAAAAGCCTTGCAATGTGCAGCCATTGATCCGAAATAAACAGGTGTGGAAATAATCATCCCCGCAACCTCAGGGTCTTCCAAAGTAGGTATCAAAGCGTTAAAGTCATCATTAATACTGCATTTTAATTCTTTAGTACATTGACCACAGGCTTTACAGGGTAAGATTGTTTTCCCTCCTAAATCAATTAGTACAGTTTGAATTTGAGGTTCCTGTTCTTCACAGGCTCCGAGAGCCACTTTCAATGCCTTGTAAGAACTTTGTCCTTTTCTTGGACTACAACTAATTCCCAATATTTTCATGATTTAATTTCCTTTTTCATCATTTTATAAATAATAATTTAAGATTAAAATCTTAATTTTTTAAACTGTTCTACAAGATCTAAAGAATTAACACTAAAAAAATACAGTGTTACGACATTACGGATTCA
>CAZGAI010000662.1:0-1720 GCA_964523175.1 uncultured Victivallales bacterium
ATAATAGAATAGCTAAAAAAGCTCAGGAGGTTTAAGGTCAGTCGGCCTGTCCGCTGAAGATCAAAGAGCGAAGGAGGAAGTTTAGAGTTCAGAGGAGAGTAAAATTTTTCCGGATCTTATCAATCTTTTAACATTTGTTCAAATATCCATCCATCTCAAACCTTATACCTTGAATCCGGAGACTGGCACGAAATCTTTTCGTGCAGGTTCTCATTATTGCTGATTAATTGAAGAATTAATATTTAAATACATTTCAAAAGGAACTGCAAAAGATGAAAAAAAAAGATTTAAAGTGGCTCAAAAAACAGTCAATGCTCTATAATGCAGAACGTTTAGCTAAAAAAGTTTCAGGCGACAAAAGTCAATGGCAAAAGCCGTACGCAATGCCGCAGCCGGCAGAAGCTGTAGAAAAAGCTTCTGTGTGGTATACTGCTTATCCGCCGTCTACAATTACTAAAGATGGCGAGAGTATGCTTCAGGCTTTTGGCAGTGAAGAACTTTGGGACGCATTTGAAAAAATCGGAATCAAGGCAATTCACACTGGGCCGATGAAACGAGCAGGGGGAATAAAAAAAGGGAAGTATACTGAAACTGTTGATGGATGGTTTGACAGAATAACTCTGTCTATAGATCCTCACTATGGGACAGATGAACAATATAAAGAATTAGTTAAGACAGCAGAACGGCACGGTGGGATTATAGCCGGCGACATCATACCCGGACATACTGGAAAAGGAGCTGATTTCCAACTGGCGATAAGGAATTATAAGGATTACCCAGGAATTTATCACCTGGTGGAAATTAAAGAAAAAGATTGGGAATTGCTTCCGGAAGTTCCAGCGGGAGAAGATAGTGCGAATCTTTCGGAAGATGCAGTTAACATATTAAAAGATAAAGGATATATTGTAGGTCATTTACAGAGAATACTTTTTAGCGTTCCCGGTGTAACAGGTGTAACTGCCTGGGATGCTACTGATGTAGTTAAAGGTGTTGATGATATTAAAAGGCGCTGGGTGTATCTGCATTATTTTAAACCTGGACAGCCGACTATGAATTGGCTTGACCCCTCTTTTGCCGCAAATAAAATACTAGCCGGCGATATAATTAAAACTAAATCTGTGCTTGGAGCAACTGTTCTCAGGCTTGATGCCAATCCGTTTTTGGGTATTGAAATAAAAAAGGATTCAGAGAAATGCTGGTCGGAAGGTCACCCGCTATCTGTTTCGGCAACAAACAATATTGCCTGGCTGATGAGAAAGTTGGGTGGATGGTCATTTCAGGAGTTGAACCTGACCATTGATGATGTTGATCAATTTTCTCAGTACGGAGCTGACCTTTCTTATGACTTTATTACCAGACCGGCTTATAACCATGCACTGCTGACAGGAGATGCCGGATTACTAAGATTAACACTGCAGATGATGTTAAAATATAGAATTCAGCCGATTAGCTTAATTCATGCCCTGCAGAATCATGATGAAATAACATACGAACTTGTACATTTCGAAAGACATGGTAATGATAAATTTGACTATAAAGGCAAGAAAACGACGGGTTCTGAATTAAGAACATTAATTAGAAGTCAGATGGAGAATGCTGCAATTACTGAAAAAACTAAATATAATAAATTATCAGGAAATGGTCTTTGTGCTACTTTTACAGGCCTTTGTGCTACAGCTCTTGGTATAAGCGACATTTATAATTTGAATAAGGAACAGAT
>CAZGAI010000662.1:1730-1982 GCA_964523175.1 uncultured Victivallales bacterium
AAAAATTAAAAAAGGCCATTTATTAATGGTTATGTATAATGCGATGCAACCCGGAGTTTTTGCATGTTCAGGCTGGGACCTGGTTGGTGCGCTGCCGTTAGAAGAGAAGCAGATAAAAGAATTACTTGCAGACGGTGATTTTCGTTGGGTTAATCGCGGGGCTGTAGATCTTCTGGACTCCAATTTGAATGCTAAAAAATCTTCAAGCGGACTACCTAAAGCGCAGGCATTGTATGGTCCTATTTCTGAACA
>CAZGAI010000663.1:0-1975 GCA_964523175.1 uncultured Victivallales bacterium
CGCATGGCTTCTTTCTCCATAGGATAAACTAACCTTGTTCCTTGTATATACTCACCTTTATTTTTCTCTATCATATCATAAAATTTAACAAGCTCTTCAGGCATAACTGTCAGATCAGAGTCAAGAATCATTAATATTTCACCTTGAGATTTGTGAAATCCTTTCCATACAGCATCAGCTTTTCCTTTATTATCCTGTTTAAAATATTTTATATCCCAATCCGGGCTGTATTTTTCTGCTACTCTCTTCATCTCCTCATAAGTACCGTCTTTTGAACATCCTTCTATGAAAATAATTTCAGTATGTGAGCCTAGACGCGGCATTCTTTTTACAGCATTTTCTATATTATCCTTTTCATTTTGTGCAGGTATAATAATGCTGACGCTTTTTTTCTTAACATTAGATACGATATCTTTATTTAATGAGCGTGCTACTATTAGATAAACTAAACAGAGTTTATTGATTAAAGGTAATTTTGCAAAAAATTTATTGATGATAAAAGAAATTATAGGTATTCTTATCGGGCATAATATATGTCTAGTTTCTTTTATTACTTCAAATCCGGATATATCCAAAAGGTTTTTTATGTCATAGCCATTTAGCCAATTAAGGTTCGGGTTAGGCATTTTTAATTTCAGCAGAGATGCCAGACTCAAAATTGGTCTCCATAAAAAGCTGTGGGAATTAATTATTATTCTAGTATCTTTGCTGCATACTTTATGTATTTTGTTAAAAGCAGTCTGGATATCTCCAAAATATCCTATCGTATCAGATAGGATTATATATTCATACTTATCCTCTAAAGATTTTTTTTCTGCATCCATTTTTATAAAAGTGTGATTTGGATATTTTTCCTTAGATATAGCAATCATTTCATCTGATATATCTATGCCCGTGCCATTATCTTTTGTTAGACAGTCTAATAGAAAACCGGTACCTGAACCGATTTCTAATATTTTTGGATTTAAACCTGTAATATTAAACTTAAATATTCTTTTCAATAAATAATAATAATAACTATTTTTATTTATCCAGTAATCTCGTTCTTTGGCGATATTATTAATAAAATTACTTATATATATTTTTTTATTCACAATAGAATAACCCTTTCTGAAATAATTTTACTTATAGAAAAAGTCTACAAACCAATTCTGCATTAACTGTTTTATTATTTATTATTGTTCTATCATAGGTTCTTTGTTTATCTATTATACAATATAATTTTCCTGTTATCATTCTTATATCTATTTTAATTGTTATCAATTTTTTATTTATACTGTTTGCTGATTCTGAATTACTGACTGGAATATTGAATTTTTCCTTTATGATGCCCGGTTTGTTTGAGCTAATATGGAAAAGTTTCCCATTAATTATTACTGTGGCTTTTACCGGAGTATCTGAAATAAATGGTATTTGGAAGCTGCATAAAGAAGTTTTTGAGGTAGGTACTGTACTAAACTCTTTAATAATAGTATCTCCAGAGTGCAGCAGGGTTAGGTCCCATGAGCCAAATATCATCGGACCATTATCAAGATACATAGTTTTTTCCTTCATGTTAACCGAAATGCCGTGTGGAATAATTTGCCTTATTACCTTTGATTCAATATTGAAGCGGTAGAAGTCATAACTTGAATAAACAACAAAGGCTGAAAAAAATATTAACAGTATACAAACTAATTTTTTAATATTATTAATTTTTTCAAAGAAAATAAAGTTAATAAATCCAGCGGCATAAAGAGCTAAAAGAGGGATTATCGGAGCCCGATACCTTGAAAGTATTATGACAAGTGAAATACTGAACCAGTAGGCAAGGGTAAATAAAAAGGGCACCAAAAACTTTCTTTTGTCGCCAGATAATAATGGAAAATAAACTAAAATGCCTGGTATTGCAAGAACCATGAGAATTGCAGTTGTTAAAAACCCAAAATACTTTAGTGTTGGACTTAGTAGCCTTTCCATATTTATGTCAACATTA
>CAZGAI010000664.1:0-1971 GCA_964523175.1 uncultured Victivallales bacterium
AATTAAACGGCAAAAAAGGTATACAGGGTACTACACGTGACATCACAGCACGCAAAAAAGCAGAAGAGTTTTTTATTCAAGCAGAAAAGATGGAGGCTATAGGACAGTTAGCCGGTGGTATAGCTCATGACTCTAATAATATTATAACAATTGTTTTAGGCAACGTAGACACAGCTCTTACTCAGGTCAAAAATAACTACCCTGAAAATAGGTCGCTCATCGATAAGCTTAATGAGATTAGGGAATGTGCGATGCGTGCTTCAGAATTGAATAAACATCTTTTAACACTTGGCCAAAAGGGTATATCAAACTTTAGAAATATTAATATCAATAATATTTTACATAACCTACAGCCTACTTTTACACAAAATGTACCCCAAAGCATTTCTCTTGAAATAATTACTAATGAAAACCTTGTAGATATAAAGGCAGATGAGCAGCAAATAATTCAGTTAATAACTAATATTGTTAATAATGCTGTATTTGCAGTTGATGACAGTGGCACTATCACTGTAAAATCCAGTACTGTTTTTTTAGAAGAAAAGTTTGCAGCTGAACATAAATTATCTACTGATGCCCCATACGTACTGCTGTCAATATCTGATACCGGCTGCGGGATGGATAAAGAAACTTTAAATCGTATTTTTGAACCATTTTATACAACCAAACCAACTGGAAAAGGGCTTGGTTTGGGACTTTCTACTGTTTATGGAATTGTCAATATTCTTAAAGGTATTATTATTACAG
Organism: uncultured Victivallales bacterium; assembly: GCA_964523175.1. GTDB lineage: Bacteria > Verrucomicrobiota > Lentisphaeria > Victivallales > GWF2-38-69. The sequence continues at coordinate 748 of CAZGAI010000664.1, forward strand.
ATAGTACATTGGATAAAGGTACTAAGTTTAATATTTATATCCCTGCATCGATAAGTAAAAATAATAATACAAAATGCGTTGCCTGTGATGAGGTTGTAGTTGTTCCAGAAGACATAACTATTCTGTTTGTAGATGATGACGCTCAAATATTAAAAATGAACAGTACATTTCTTAGGAAAGCCGGTTTTACCTTGTTTGGTACAACTAATATCTCAGATGCTCAACTGCTGGCATCCAAAAATAGAAAACAAATAAAACTTCTGATTACGGACGTAATAATGCCTAATATGAATGGTGCTGAATTATACAAGATTATACAGGAATTTATACCTGAACTGAACGTTATTTATACATCAGGATATACCGATGATATTTTAGATAAATATGGAGTCAAAAATATAAAAACAGTGTTTCTACAAAAACCATATACTCCGCAAAACCTTCAAGACTGCGTTATAGATACATTAAAAAAAATAAAAATCAAAGAGTATATATCAAGGTCCAACCCCCTTAATAATGCTGAATCAGTTGATATCCACCTTAATCACAGCCTCCTAATTGAGCATAAAGAAACAGTTATACCACTTCTTGATAATGCTATGAACTCTTTAAGTAAGGAGACTATTTACCCACTAGCTGAAAACTTAAAAAACATTGACGGTTTAGCATCTTTCGCCGTAGAATTAATGGCTAATATAGAACATTTTGATATAGATAAAATTGAACTTCACTTAGAAGAATTGCGAAGGTGCCTGATCCATGAAAAATAAAAGAAAAATTCTTATAGTTGATGACAATCCTAAAAACATTAAAATGTTAGCTGAACTTTTGAAAGTACATAAAAATATTTCACTCAGCTTTGCATCCAGCGGAATAAAAGCACTTAAGAGTATAGAATTTGAGAAACCAGACCTGATTCTAATGGATGTAATTATGCCGGATATGGACGGGTATCAAACCTGTATCAAAATAAAAGAAAAGCCTGAATTTAAGGACATTCCTGTATTGTTTATAACAGGAAAAACAGGAGTAGACGATGTTATTGAAGGATTTAAAGCTGGTGGTGTAGATTATATTAAAAAACCATTTAATTCACTTGAGCTCAGTTCAAGAGTATTGACTCAACTCGAACTTAGAGAACTTCAGCTTGAGCTTCAGGAAAGAGTTAAATTCAGAACACCTTACCTCTTGATTTTCTAAAAGGCATGTTAAACTCTTATTATT
>CAZGAI010000665.1:0-1951 GCA_964523175.1 uncultured Victivallales bacterium
GTTCTTCATGAACTATGTCATTTGGTTGAATATAATCATACAGATAAATTTTATTCTCTCATTTCAAAATATATGCCTGATTGGCAGAAACGAAAAGAAGCATTAAATAAAAATGCAGAATTGAGCTTATAACCTATGAATCGTTGTAGCTATTATCCAGACCAAGGGAGGTATTACCAGTCTTCGCTCTCCGTGCTTTGCCTCGGCACGCTGATTACTGATTACTGATTACTGATTACTGATTACTGATTACCAGTCTTCGCTCTCCGAGCTTCGCCTTGGCACGCTGATTACTGATTACTGATTACTGATTGTGTACTATAATACCTTCTGCTTCGCGATGTCCTGTTATTTTATTTATCTGTACATCTACAAAATTATCAAACCAATGTTGGTCAGATTGAGGGAAAGACTGTAATAATTTATCATTATTACAGCTGACTTTTACTTTTATGTAGTTATCACTCCATCCTTCGAGCGCGTTATTGCTATTGCGTTTCTCAAACAGGACCCTTACCGTTTTTCCCAATTGTTGCGTTATTAGGTTATTAGAGAGACTTTTCCCTATGTTAGATAGAATATTATGTCGTCCTAAGGCAATTTTGTGGGGGACTTGATTCGAGTAATTGGCCGCCGGAGTACCTTTACGTTTTGAGTATCGGAATACGTGCAGATAGGATAGAGGCAGTTGTTTGATGAACTCTGAACATTGAGTGAAAAGTTCTTCTGTTTCACCAGGAAATCCAACTATAATATCTGTCCCGATACAGATTCCGGGGATTTGTTTTGCCGCTTTATTGACGAACTCTGCAAAGTCTTCTGTAAAGTAATTTCTTCCCATCTGCTTTAGGATTTCATTTGTACCATGTTGTAATGGCAAATGGAGAAAACGGCATATTTTTTTAGATGAACTTATGATATCAATTAATTCATGGGTATTGAACTGGGGCTCAGTGGAGCTTAGCCGTATCCTGAAATCACCGTCAATGCTTACAAGTTTTCTTAGTAGATCAGCCAGGTTTTTTCCATTGTCATTGTATGTGGCTATATTTACACCGGTTAAGATTATCTCCCGATGACCCCGTTTTAACAACTCTTTAAATTCTCTTATTGTATCATTCCAGTTACGGGAACGCGGCTTTCCCCGACCGTAAGGAACTATGCAGTAAGTGCAGAATGAATCACATCCTTCCTGGATTTTAATATTTGCCCTGCTTTTAAAAGGATAGTAACCAACTGCATTTTCTATAAATGAGTCATGGCTGGAGGCTGTTTCAGGTGAAATGGCTGTTTTGTCTTGATCTATTAACCCTATTTTATTTAGATAGTCTTCTATTTTAGTTTTGGAAGAGTTAGGTATAACAAGGTTGATAGATGGTTCATTTTTCCAAAAATCAGACTCTATATCTACGCTGCAACCGGTAACTATAATGATTGCGTCAGGATTCTTTTTCCTAAAGGACCTTGCTGCCTGCCTACTTTTTTGCGATGCAGAACCAGTAACAGAACAGGTGTTTATGATGATTAGAGAGAGATGTTCATCTGTATTTGATTTGACTATTTCATATCCTATGCTTTTGAGTTTGTCAAAAATCAGTGCTGTGTCTGCCTGGTTCAGTCTGCAACCGACAGTGATGGCTGTTGCATATTTTTTAAATTTTTGTCTATTCATGACTAATAAATTTTGAGATAAAGTTATGGTAGGAATAACAGGTGCAGGTGAATTAATTAAAAAAAATGCGTTGATCGAAAAATAGATGTTTGATGTTCTCTTCAGGTGTTATCCTTCAAAGTCGGTACTTTGCAGTACCTCAATCATCCCAATCCCGAGTAAAGCTTCATCTCTCTTCTCAGAGTTGCCCCTGCATACTTAGTTTCAGCTTCAAAACTTCATTGCCTTTGAAATTATCTTAGGTTTTGAGTTTCTGATACCAATACAATTTCTTATATT
>CAZGAI010000666.1:0-1946 GCA_964523175.1 uncultured Victivallales bacterium
GAAAAGCCTTCTTAAGCTTAATCCAAATAAACAGGTTAAATATATTTTAAGAAGGCTTTTCGATAGGGATGCTATAGTTCCAGTTTCTTTGATTGCTGTATATATTATACCGGTAATTGTAAAAGGGGCTCTATCACTGGCAGTATGTTCTATTGCATCACTATTTCGCAAAAATAGAGCTTGATGAGTGATTGTATGAAAAAAACATTAATAACAGGAGCTACTGGTTTATAGGATCGAACCCAGTAGACCTGTTAATTAAAAAAAAATGATTCTGCAGCCTTGATTTCTTATCGCTTTAAGAAAAGATCAACAGGCTTAAGGACTAGCATTACTTTTGGTTGATCAAATTACCAGAAACTTATTAAAAAATGGTGCTAGTTTTGTAGAGTCGGGACATGAACTAGAAATGAATCAAAGTGTACAAAGCCTTTGGAAGTTCTTCTCAAGTCAAAAGAAGAAGATACTTTATTAAAGAAATAGTATAACAGTGTGAATTATTTTTTATATTCTGTTAATAAATAGGGCTTATATATATTATTTTTGAGTGGAAATTCTTAATTGTCAACGTACTCTTATATAAATTAATTACCTGTTATAAATATGCTTAAAGGAATATTATGATTTTGAAAGATAAACTTGTGAATAAAATAATTAATTTTGTATTTTCAGGCTCTTTTATCATTAATCTAGTTAGCTTTTTTATAGCCAGGCAGTCAAGAAAACTTTCCAAAATAAAAACACATAATTATAGCCATTTATTTTGCATTAGGCCGTGGACTTTTCTAAGTATTGGAGAAGCAAATTCTTATCATACCTGCTGCTCTTCATGGATGCCTATAAGTGCCGGCAGGATTTCTCAGGATCCTATAAAAATATGGAATAGTAAAAATCTTCAAAAAATTAGAAAATCTATCCTAGATGGGAGCTTTAGCTATTGTAATGAACGATGCCCTTTTCTCAATCAACCAGATATAGATCCAACTTCGCCGGTAAAACTCCTTTCAAAAATTATATCCGATCCGGAATATAACGACATAATCACCCATAAAAAATTAACTACTGACAAATTACCTGAAATTATTCATCTAAATAATGAAATTTCCTGTCAGTTAAGCTGTCCGCAATGCAGGCCTGTTGTAATATTGAATAATAATGCCAAAACTCGAGAGGTAGAAATTGCCAGTAAATTGCTGCCTAAAGCCAAGATACTTCAGTTGTCGGGGGCTGGAGATCCTTTAGCAAGCCCGTCTTATCGGAACTTTCTACAAATTAATCAGAGTTCTGATTATCCAGAATTAGGCATCTATATGATTACTAATGGGCTTTTGCTTAAAAAATATTGGCATACTTTAGGGCTCAAAGATTCATTTTCAGCTATACAGGTATCTGTTGATGCTACAACAAAAGAAGTTTATGAGGTTATTCGCAGAGGCGGCAGGTGGGAAACATTGCAGGAAAATCTTAAATTCCTTGCAGATTTGAAAGAGAAAAATGTGATCAGCCAAGTCCATTTGAGTTTTGTTGTGCAGGAGAAAAACTGGAGACAGATGCCGGACTTTATTGAGATGACGCGTGAATTTGGATTTGAAGTTGTTATATTTCAACTAATAAGAACCTATTTATTTTACAATAAAAAGTCTTCAGTCTGGCATAAGAATCATCCTGAACATAATGAATTTGTTGAATCTCTAAGAAATCCAATTTTTAATACTAAAAATCCCAACATAGTTCTTGGTGATTTGTTGCAATTTATGCCTAAGCAAGTTGAACAATTGGACATTGTGGAATAAATTGTAAATCGTTAATATTCAAACATTCATTTTTTATGAAACCCATTATATATAATAGAGATTATTGTTACATTTTAAATTAAAAGGAAGATTGGTTTATGTTAGAAGTTTTAGGCACATTAGCAATTTACACATTCTTTATCTCAGTTATAG
>CAZGAI010000667.1:0-1930 GCA_964523175.1 uncultured Victivallales bacterium
CTGTTATTATTGCTCACAATCATCCTAACGGTGACTTAAAGCCAAGTGATGAAGACATTAAAGTAACTAGAAGAATAAAAGAAGCCGCTAATATACTCGGAATTAATTTATTAGATCATATCATTTTTAACACCAAAGGATACTATTCTTTTATAGAAAACGACCTACTGTAACAAATATAAAGAGATTGAAAATTACTGTTTTTTTGTTAAATATTAATTATCTCTCTCTTCAATACAAAATAATAATAATAAAGCAAATCCAACTTGTCTAATTCAAAATTCTGAGGCTTTCAATATGGAAATGTATAAACAAAAGCAGGCATTGGCATTGGGAGATGAAGCCGTCAGCTACGGTGCTATAGATGCGGGAGTAAAAGGAGTTTTCGGATATCCAGGCACTCCTTCTACAGAAGTCTTTGAGGCTGCAGAAATAATGGTAAATGAGCTCAATGACGGGAGAATTGCTCATTGGGCTGCAAACGAAAAAGTTGCTTATGAAATTGCTCTGGGCTGCAGCTACACCGGACACAAAACTCTCATTACTATGAAACATGTCGGTCTCAATGTGGCAATGGATGCATTTGTAAATTCTGCTCTCACTGGTGTAAAGGGAGGTTTAGTTTTACTTGTAGCTGACGACCCCGGCATGCACAGCAGTCAGAATGAACAGGACAGCAGATATTTAGCTAGTTTTGCACATATTCCCTTTTTTGAACCTTCAACACCGCAGGAAACCTACGATTTAACACTTAAAGCCTTTGATTTATCTGAAGAACTGAAACTCCCTGTTATGATAAGGCTCGTAACTAGGCTTGCTCATGCGCGTGGGATTGTTAACAGAGGTGAAATGAAAAGACCTGTTTCAACCGGCATTCCAACAAAGGAAGAAACATACAACTGGGTTTTAGTTCCGCGTATATCCAGGGGCAGGTATAATCATTTACGTGAAAACCTACCGCTTCTTCAGAAGTCTGTTGAGAAATACAATAAACTTAAGCTTGGGAGATCGAGGATCGGCATTGTCGTTGCAGGTATGGGAAAAGCACACTATGACCAACTATGCAGAGAAAATGATATTGTCAGAGACTTTACACGCCTTGATATCCAGGCTTATCCTATCGAGCATGAAATTATAGAAGAAATGCTTAGCTGCTGTGATGTTATTTACGTTTTTGAAGAAGACTATCCTTATATAGAAGATCAGTTCAGATCCAGAACTCGTCATACTAAAATACATGGAAGAAGAGATAGGACCATTCCAATTGCAGGTGAAATAACACCCCTGAAACTAAGAGAAGTTTTAAGACTGGAAGTTCCTGAACCCAAAAAGAAAGCTTCAATTGATCTACCTCCAAGACCTCCCCGACTATGTAAAGGGTGCGGGCATATTGATGCTTATAAGGTTATTAAAGCAGCATTTTTAGAATTGGGTGAAAACGACTACAGGGTTTTCGGCGATATTGGCTGTTACACTCTGGGTGTTGAAAAGCCATACGCAAGTTTGCATTCAACAGTGGAAATGGGTGCTTCTGTCGGCATGACACTCGGCGCCGCATTAAGTGGAATGGAACCCGCAGTAGGAGTTATTGGTGATTCAACTTTTTATCACTCAGGGATGCCGGCTTTATTAAGTGTTGCTAAATGCAGTGTAAATGCTAATATTGTTATCCTGGACAATAGAATTACTGCAATGACCGGTCAGCAGCCTACAATTGCTGTAGACTGTCTGGGCAAAGTAGCAGAAGGAATCGGTTTTGAAAAAGAACATGTTCACACACTTATTCCTCTACCGAAATATCACAAAGAAAATGTCAAAAAATTTAAAGAAATATTAACACATAAAGGCCCCGATGTAATTATTTTCAAGCGCGATTGCGTTCAGGCAGTTAGAAAAGGATTATTATGGAAAAACTGATAAAAAGACCTTA
>CAZGAI010000668.1:0-1891 GCA_964523175.1 uncultured Victivallales bacterium
ACACTCTTTTTATAAGTTATAAAGTTTAAAGATTATCAGGTTTTAAAGTTTTCCATTTAGAAAACATTTAACATTAAACATTAAAACGTTTTAACTTTCAACATCTTTGCTCAAGAGTATACAGAAAACCTTTTTAATAATTCGTTTAAACTTCCATCTGTTGTCACACATTATTACCCAATCATCCATGTATCGTACATATTAAGTGAAGTGCGTATACAAATGTAACGCAAGCTTGCAGCTTGTGAGTTTTCAAGCTGGAAGCTTGAACTACATTAATACGAAAACAACGCTGTTTACTGAATATATACCATGTATCTGGCATAGAGGATATTATTTGTATTATTCATATATTTATCCATTTCTTCCAGATACAAAGCACCAATTATAGGCGATAACGATGATCCTCTGCAAATTCCCCTTTTTTGTTTTATTTTATATAAAGCTAAAAAGGAGGCTCAAGACACGATTAGCTATCCCGCGATTAACGTTCATATCCCATTAAACCTCCGTCAGGCCGGCGATCCCCCTTCAATGCAGTTACCCTCATCGCCACCGCTGGCCGCAGTGCCCGATGCGCAAAGCGAGTCTACAGTTCCAGCAACCCCAGTACCTGAGAAGCACAAACCAGTTTCCCCAGCAGGGTCAGTTGCATTAGTGCCGCTCCCGCACATCTCCGGTAGGCCCACGCCGAACCCGTCGCCACAGTCGCCAGAAGCCGTGTTTAGGGTGTTGGTCCCAGGCTCGCAAAGGCCCTGACCGGCGCTCGCCGTGGACCCGGGGCCGCACATAAGTCCCGCGATAGACAGGTTAGACCTAAGAATAGGCGGTTGATATTTTAGAGTTTTTTTCATCGACTTATTTTATCCATGTTAACCATCGCTTAACATATTTCGAGATGCACTCGGGAATGGATAAATCTCCTTTCATTGAGTTAGCTCCTGAGCACCCTGAGTCACCTGTCCGCCTTCGCTAAAGCTAGTGCGGATAAATCTTTTCAAAAGCGATTTCTAGCTTAAGTTTTTTGAGTATATAGAAAACCTTTTTTATTATTCGTTTAAACTTCCACCTGTTGTCACATATAATTACCTCCGCCTTCGCTTAAGCTATGGCGGACAGGCCGTAATCCATCAGGCTTCGTTCACATTAGTGAACTAGGATCTGAAACAGCGTATCTTACATAAAGGATACTTTTTGTATTCTTCATACACTTATCCAGTTCTTCAAGATACAAAGCACCTATTATAGGCAATAACGATGAACCTCTGCAGATTCCCTTTGTTGTATACTTGTAATATACGTCCCTGTATTTTCATTAAGGTTGAATGCATTTAGAGATGTTTAATGGCAAAATAAATCTCTATTTAAGGCACTAATCATAATATAAAAATATATATACTTTTATATCATCTAAAGAGCAAAGCTATAAAACAAAGTCATAAAATTTAAAATTTAACAAAAACACAACATAAAGCTGAACTTTCGTTTAATTTGATGTATTTATAGTAACACAATCTGTTTTTAGCACATATAAGCATTATGCCGGTTCTATTTTTTCATGTACAAATAGAATGGTATTAACTGTTACCTATCAGTAACATCTCTTGCAACACTAACGACACACTCTCTATTACAGAAAGGAAATTTTTTATTTGAAACATTCACTTCAATAATTCTATTTTCACCATCTGCTCTGACGATCCTATAACGGCTTTTTTCCGGCCATGACCTTTCCTTGTGATAACGAGCTCTTATTGCTCTATCATCTGGATGAACACACGTATTCAACCAGAATGAAGCACCATTTTTATAAAAAACTTCAATAGAGTAGCCCGTAATTTTTTCAACAATTTTATTAATATATAAATAATTCATTGATTCAACGTCATAT
>CAZGAI010000669.1:0-1890 GCA_964523175.1 uncultured Victivallales bacterium
AAATGGAAAGAGAAAAAGCTAAATAACTGAACTCAATTTCATGCGGTTGCCCTGACATGCCTCCCAGGCTTACTGTAAAAAAACTTTGCCCTAAGGCCATCATCCACAGGTATTTAAACTTAACAGCTGGTCCCAAGTGAATGTAAACATATATCGGAATGCTTATGGTGCACCATTGAGTGTTAAGCTTCTTATCAATAAAATCAAAAGAATAGCAAAAAATAAAGGCATTGCAATAGCATTGCATTTTTCAATGCCTTTTGCAACACCAAGCATGATAGTGAAAGCCACAATACAGGTTACAACAGCCAAACCGATTGTGGCTCCTACTCCCGCAAGAATAAAGCTGAACTGACTACTCCATTTTTCTCTTTTCTGCATTACTGTTTTATTTTTTTAGTGTTAATTAGTCGGCCATGATAGAGTCATTGATTAGATAAAGTTTTGCTTAAAACATCATATACCCTTGTTTTATATATGATTTTTTTATGGTCGTCAACATATTAAGAAGCATAATCTTTAAGGTATGAATACTTTTTAGTTAATTTTCCATTTGCGGCAATGGTGGCTCGTTTTATAATGTCAAGTTCATCTTCAACAAGAAGTGACGGTAGGATTCGTGCAACCAGGGTTTTACTGAAATCTGAAGAAGTATCTCTTGGTAATTCGCCGGGAAGGTTGTCTACCGCCATTACAGTGATAGAGCCTTTAGCGAAAGGAGCTGTTTCCTTTCCTGTAAAAGGGTCATAGCCGTATATTGGCTCCTCTATTGTAGAGGGGCGTATTGTTGAGGGGATAGAGCCGTTGATGTCACATGAAACATCTGCTATAACAGAAATATTAAAGTCATCTGCCTGCATGCCTTCTCTAGTCATAAACACAGGGGAATGCGGATTCCAGAAATGGCATGCAAAAAGTAAATCACAAACTTTTGTGTATGGAGCAAAGGTAGATCTATACATTGCTGGATTGTCAAAGAAGTTTTGAAGAGTGAAATCTTTACCATCCAGTCGCTCAACGTATTCATGCGGGTCTAAAATGGTATAAACTGAATTATCATAATTAATATTCAGAAAATCCTTAGGTGTTACTTCCGGTATTTCCAGGTAGTTTAAAATCTCTACAGCCCCAGTTCCGGCTCTTCCATGTCCAGTAATAAGAAATTTATGTGGAGGTAGTTTTTTTGCAGCATTAAGTACATCGAACATTTCATATACATGCAGTAGTTGAGAAGCTGGTTTTAAGTCAAATAAATTAAGTTTTTTGCCAAGAGCCTTTAGTCCGTCATAGCACCCTATTATTCCAGCCCATCGGCTAAATGCAATTAACCTTATATTTGAATCATTTGTTAAAAGTTCATAGTCTATAAGAGTTATTTTCCTCTTTAAAATTTCCTTAAGCAGTTTTTTATTGTATGGCTGTTTTTTAGTTGTATGGGAGAAAAACATGTATGTTTTATTGGGTATAAGTTTTTCAGGGGCTACTTCTTTTACTCCAATTAAAATATCGCAGTGCTCCACGTTGTCTACAACATTTAGTCCATGTGATCTATATTCATCATCTGTGAAACACCTGTTGTCGCTTGATTGAATGAAAAGATTTACATAGGGAAACAATTTTAGAATATTGGCACCTTCTTCAGGGGTAATTGCAACTCTTCTGTCCGGTGGATTTTTAGTTTCTCTTACTACTCCTATTGAAATATGATTATTCATAGTATTGTATTCCTGTTTTATATGAATTATTTGTATGTTTTTAAGTTATTACATCAAATGCTTGTGCAATCCTTCTAACTCCTTCTTCTATTTCGGATGAATTATGATAAGAAATACAAAGTCGCATATAGTTAGTAAAATTACCTTTAATTGAACAGTATGTGCCAGGAAGGAA
>CAZGAI010000670.1:0-1883 GCA_964523175.1 uncultured Victivallales bacterium
ATGGCGGAGAGAGTGGGATTCGAACCCACGGTAGAGTTTCCCCTACACAGCATTTCCAATGCTGCGCCTTCGACCACTCGGCCATCTCTCCTGATTGGAAAAGTTTAAGATTTGTAAATTATATTCAAATTTGAATATTACAAGCAGATTCCTTAGGAAAGGTCATTAAAGCTGATATAGAAATGTTTTATAGTAGAAGTATTAAAAGAAAGGCTCTTAAGGTTTTTTAGTATTATATACCAATTATTTTAATCATATAGTAAACATTTTTGTTTCTAAATAAAACAATAAGATGCTAAATCTATAAATTTAACTAAAAGAACTGGTGTTTATCAAAAAAAGGAATAAATTTAAAATTATTAAATATAAGATATAGCTTATTAATTAAAAATAGGATATAATTTATCATTACATTAATAGTTAATTTTTTCTACGTTGATTAAACAAATAATAAGGGAGACTGAGAAATGTACGAACTCAATAAATTTATGGCTGAACTAGAAAGAAAAAATCCAGCACAACCAGAATTCATCCAAGCTTCCAAAGAAGTGATTGAAACTGTTATCGACTTTATTAACGATAATCCACGCTATGTAGATGGTAAAATTTTAGAAAGAATAACAGAACCTGACAGAATATTCAACTTTAAAGTTGAATGGGAAGATGATAACGGAGAACTTCATGTAAATAAAGGCTATCGTGTACAATTCAACAATGCTATTGGTCCATATAAAGGTGGCTTAAGGTTTCACCCAAGTGTAACATTGGGAACATTAAAATTTTTAGGTTTTGAACAAATTTTCAAAAACAGTTTAACTACATTGCCAATGGGTGGTGGTAAAGGTGGCTCTGATTTTAATACTAAAGGCAAATCAGATAAAGAAATCATGAGATTCTGTAAATCTTTTATGACAGAACTTCAAAAATTTATAGGTCCTAATACAGACGTTCCTGCAGGAGATATCGGTGTTGGCGGAAGAGAAATAGGATTTATGTATGGACAATACAAAAAATTAAGAAGTGAAAATACCGGAGTATTAACAGGTAAAGGTATGAATTGGGGCGGATCATTAATCAGACCTGAAGCTACAGGTTTTGGCTCAGTTTACTATGCTGATGAAATGCTTAAAGCTCAAAACGATTCTTTTAAAGGCAAAACAGTTTCAGTCTCAGGTTTTGGTAATGTTTCCTGGGGTGTATGCATGAAAGCTACAGAGTTAGGTGCTAAAGTTATTACTATTTCTGGTCCTGATGGATATGTATTAGATGAAGAAGGCGTTAATACTCCGGAAAAATGGGACTACTTATTAGAGCTTAGAGCTTCTAACAATGATGTAGTAGCTCCTTATGCTGAAGAGTTTGGTGTTAAATTCTTCCCAGGCGAAAAACCTTGGGGAGTAAAAGTTGATTTAGCATTCCCATGCGCATTCCAGAATGAACTAAATGCAGATGATGCAAAAGCTCTTATTGCTAATGGAACTAAATATGTTGTTGAAACTTCAAATATGGGCTGTACTTCTGATGCTGTAACTTTATTCCATAAAGAAAAAGTTCTTTTTGGCCCAGGTAAAGCTGCAAATGCTGGTGGTGTCGCTGTATCAGGTCTTGAAATGAGTCAGAACGGTATGAAACTTTTATGGCCTAAAGAAGAAGTAGACGAAAGACTAAAACATATTATGAAATCCATTCACAATGCCGGTGTAAAATTCGGTGAAGAAGCTGACGGATATATTAATTATGTTAAGGGTTCTAACATTGCCGGTTTCAAAAAAGTTGCTGACGCAATGCTTGATTTAGGTTATTAATTTTTATATCTAATCTCATAGCAATTTATTTTTACAATCGATTCTATGAGATAAAAATATAAATATATATATTATCGG
>CAZGAI010000671.1:0-1873 GCA_964523175.1 uncultured Victivallales bacterium
CATTACCTATATTAAATACAAGTCCACCAATTACAATAAGAGTTGATACTACATACCCTAAACCTGGAAACACGGCATTTGATATATCCTGTCCTCTCATTTTAGTAACAGCTATAATACGCCAGATATTCATCTGGGCACCAAGGTTTAGTATAATGGTGATTAATATAACAAAACCAAAACTGGCAAGAAGTTGTTCTGTAAAGACTGCAGTCTGTGTTAAAAAACCAGGGCCAACAGCAGAAGTGGCCATCAAAAATGCGGCCCCGACCATTACTTTGCGTCGTTGTTTTTTCTGAGCATGCTTATCTTCTGATTGAATTTGCCGCACTGCTGTTTGTTTTTTTTCAGCCATTATAAAGTATCCCTTATATTTTAAACATATCCCTCTACGTACTTAAAACAATCAGGACAGGAAGTCACTGTGATTTGAAATTGGCTTAATGTGTTTTGTATCCGATTAGTTTGCTTAATTCATTATAATTTATTTAAGAGAATTATGCAACATGTTTTCTCCAGTTAGATGTTCTACTATTAACACAAGTTTCGGATTTCAGATTTTGAAAATTATTTGTTTTTTGAATATTGATTTTGATATTTTACTCAACGTGCCAAAATTGGCAATGTTGCAATACTTAATTATCTCATTATAAGCTAATTAACAAATATTGCATAATCCGAAAGTCGAGTATTTATTTGCATGAATTGTAGCAATGATACCAATTTGAACAGAAAATCAAGGCTGATATAATGTTTGTTCATGTTATATATAGATTTATAAGTATGAATTTATTTTTGGGTTCTATCCTCATGAAAATCAATGAAAAAATTATGTTATACCGTATACTTTAATATAAAGAAGAGGATAAATAATTGCTGTATTATCTAGATGAAGGTATTGCAGGAAAAATCTATTATACAATTTTAAAAAAAGAATTCAATAAGAATACGGGATATATAAAGTCCGCTATCTCACTAAATATACGATTAAATATGTAAGAAGGAGTAAAGAATGAAGCGTAAACCGATATGGATTATTATCATTATAATATTGATTTTAGTAACAGTAAGGTTACTTATTCATGTGAAATCAGGTATAAAGCCTGTTGTTTATGTTGGAAAAGAACAACAGAAGTCGGCAAAGGCCCTGCATACTCCTGTGCAGGAAAATAAAGGTGTAACATCTCAGAAAATACCCGATATTAAAAAAGATACAATACAAGATCCTGCTGCGATCACGGAAAAAAAAGCTGAATTAGTTAATAGTATAAAAACTGGACATGGAGTAGATAATAAAGTTACAAAAAAAACTATAAGAAAATTTTCTTCATTAACAGTCACCAGTGCTGTATATAAAAATGGTAATATAGAAATTACCGGGGAAAGCGACTTGCCTGATAATTCTATTTTGTTGATTACTGTTACACCTGAGGGAAATTTTGAAAGTATTGGCAGCATTGGTAGTGATGATATTAAGGTTAACCAGGGTGATCCGGACGATAAAGATAAAAAGGATACTCTGTTTTCAAGAGCATCTGTAAAAAATGGTAAGTACCTTTCTGTTATCAAAGTACCTACAGACAAGCCTAGACTGTATCATGGACCATACAAAATAGAAGTAAAGTTTTTTTTGGATATGCAGACTGCTTTAAATGTTTTACATTTAATAGGTGACGGAGCAAAGAATCTTACAGGTAAACTTGTTGTCTTAGTACCTATTTCACAGTATAAATCTCTTCAGTACTCAGTTGCAAAATCAATTAAGGCACTGGAACTGAAAGCTTATTCTATTACTAGAGCTAACAAATCTCTCCCGGGAGAATTTAATTATGTTTTAGCACATTTTTTCCTGGAATGGGAACTAAATAACTTG
>CAZGAI010000672.1:0-1869 GCA_964523175.1 uncultured Victivallales bacterium
AAAGCGCACACTTCAAGCCAATAACACAACTCCATGAGCACCGATTAGTTGAAAAAGCGTGGTTTTTTCTTGCTTTTTAACGTGTACGTATTATATTTATACGTACATCTTAAAGGAGAATTTATTCATGACTAAACCAATAACAGGAAAAAGTCACGTCGGTGAGCGGCGTGAAAAGCGTCCGAATGGCGATATTTATATCTATGAGCGGATTACGGCCTACAACGAAAAGACCAGAAAGACCTATACGGTTACCCAGAAACTCAAGGGAAAAATCAAGTTTGGAGCAGAAAAAATCGTACCGACTCGTCCGAAAAAACGTAAAGATGCAGGAGGGGTTGTCGATGCAACACGTCGGCATACCGGCCTCACTGACATCCTGGAATGGGTTGGCAATGTTTCTGACATTGACGATGATGTACGCGCTTCATTCAGCGAGGGCGATGCAGAGAAGATGCTTTCTATCGCACGCTACTGGATCGGTTCCGGTGGCAACACGCTGCCGCGTCTTGAGAGCTGGCAGGTAATGCATCCTCTTCCATATCGTGAAGCGATCACTGAAGACGTGTATGGCGACCTGTTTAAGAATGTTGGTCGCAATGAAGAAGGTGTCCAGAGATATTTTGCAGCCCGGGCGGCACGCTTGGGAGAATCTCCTGTTCTTGCGTTTGACTCAACCACCATCTCGACCTACTCTGAAAACCAGTCAGAAGCACGGCGGGGGTTCAACAAGAATGGCGACGGGCTCAACACGATCAAGCTTTTGACCTTATATTCTGTGAAGGCTCGTGAGCCGATGGCCTTCACTAAACAACCCGGTAATATTCCGGATGTCATATCCATTGAAAACACTCTAACGCAACTCAAGTGTCTCAATCTGAAAAAACCTCTGATCGTCACTGATAACGGCTACTACAGTCAGAAGAACATAATGGAATTCGCCTTGCGCAATGTAAAATTTCTGACTCTGGTTGATCCAAATATCGTTTGGGTCCGCGAGACAGTTGATGCGCTCCGTACAACATTGGCGGGTATGTCCAGCACTTGTCCGTTCGACCCTTCCATCTGCGGAGCAACTTCGATTAGAATGCATCAATTCAGCCAGGTACGCCAGCGATCACGTAGCGGCAAGGTCGCCGGTGAAAAAGAGATGATTTCGCGCCGTCTGTATGTGCATGTTTATTATTCTCCCGACAACGAAGCCAAGAAAGAACTCGCCTTCCGTAAGGACCTACTCGAACTGAAAACGCAAATAGAAGAAGGGGGAAACGAGTTTACCAAATCAACGCAAAAGAAAATAGACAAGTACCTGACCTGTTCCAGAAAGGGGCGTGGGGGACAGCTGAAGGTGGGATTCAACGACGAAGCCATTACCGAAGCAAAGAAGTACTTCGGCTATTTCGCCCTTGTCAGCAATCAGACTATGAATACATTTACGGCACTTGAAAACTATCGGCTGCGAGAAAAAATCGAAGAGCTCTTTGCCGTGCAAAAGGGGAGGCTCGATGGTGCGCGACCACGTACATGGTACCCAGACAATCTGCGTGGCAGACAATTCACACAATTTGTCTCGCTGGGCTATCATTGTTTCCTAACAAAAAAAATAAAACAAGTGCAAAGCAAGCTCAGGAAAAAAGAACCCGGAAAAACAAAGTCACTTATCAAACTCGAAAAGAAACTGGAAAACTGGCTTGACCAACGCTCTCTCGCCCAGATCCTGGATTGGTTCGACTACATCGAAACCACAAAGGTACAGACCGTCATGGGCAGCTATCGGTGGTCAACCGAATCAGTGGCCAGAGACAGACTGTTTTTGAAGTACTTGGGGGTAGATACCAAATAGTGTACGCTTTATCCGACTTTCAGGAT
>CAZGAI010000673.1:0-1869 GCA_964523175.1 uncultured Victivallales bacterium
CCTGTATCCATCATATCAACAGATATAGCTATTGTTAAATCTTTTTTACCTTCATCATCTTTGAAATCATCAATGAGCTGTTCAGCTCTATCAGAATAATTATCAATGACCTGACAAAAAGTAGAGCCATATTGAGAGAACTCATCTAAGAATAATTCATTCAATAAAACAGCGTGTTTATGGTTACGGGCAAAAATAATTGTTTTACCAACATGAGAACCATCAGCATTTTTCACTCCATTCTCCATCAGGTTACGGAGAATATTACGATCAGTGTCTTTATTAAAAACATCTTTACTTATCTGTTCTCTTGAATAATCAATAAGTTCGGAATCTTCAAATTCACGATCCAGCTTATCTCTTTCTTCTTTAGATAATTTATTATATTTAATACCTTCCCGTAAAAATTTCGAAGTATGTTTTGTTACCCTAAACGGAGAGAGCCACCTGGGACTATGCGCAATTGCATCTTCATAGCTGTAAAATACCGTAGGATTTAAGTCATCACATTGGAACATAGAATAAGTATTTCTATGTATAAAATTTACTGGTGTAGCAGTAAGTCCTACCTGATATGCATCAAAATACAGGAAAAGATCAAGATATCTATTATAAATACTTCTATGAGATTCATCCGCAATAATTAGATCAAAAAAACCTATATCAAAACTTTGGTAACATTTCATCATAGCAGGATATGTAGCAAGATAAATCCTGCTATCTTTGTCTTTTGATGTTCTTCTTGAAACAATGATTGGAGGTACATCATCTATTTTATCAGTAAAAGTATTTTTTGCCTGTTTTCTCAGTTCTTTTCTATCACAAAGAAATAGAACCCTTTTCGCCCAATTAGCCCTAAACATTAATTCGCATAAAGCTATAGCCACTCTGGTTTTTCCTGTACCGGTAGCCTGTATGATTAAAGCTTTACGTTTTTTGTCATTCTCAAATCGTTCAGTAACTCTTTTAACTGCTTCTATCTGATATAGCCTGTCAATAATATTATTGTCTGGAATTTTATCAGTGAGTTTTTTTCTTGAAGTTCTCTGTATTATTAAATATTTCAAACTTGCCTTAGAATAGTATCCATATACTTTTCTTTCAGGTTCACCTTTTACATCATCAAGAAGCCTTATGTCATAACCGTTAGTGAAAAATATAATGGGTCTTTGTTTATATTCTATTTCTAAGCCATCGGCATAATCGATTGCTTGTTTTTTACCTTTTATTACATCATAAGCTGTCTTTTTAGCCTCAATTACAGCTAAAGGCTTTCCATCATCTCCCCATAAAACATAATCAGCGTATCCAAAGCCTGAATCTGTAGGTTGATGCTTTACTTTTTCTTCGATAGTTACTTGGTCATTATCTGAAATATCCCATCCAGCCTCAATTATCATTTCATCTATTAACTGTTTTCTCGTTTCTTCTTCTGAAAAATCAAGAATAGTGGCTACTTTGCTACTTTGTTTTAATAATTTCTCTTTATGAGTTTTTGATATTTTTTCCTGTTCAGATATTTTCTTACGTGCTGCATCAAGTTCATCAATGAGATGCTTCATGTGATCTTCCTTAGCAAGAAGCTTCTCTAAAATGTGTTTCTTTTCCTTTGAAGCCTTTACTTCAGGTGAAATAGCCAGTGCATTTGAATTAAATTCAGGAATTATTGAATTGTCAGTGTTGTAATAAGTAAGAGAAAACCATTTAGCTAATGTGTATGCATCTTTAATATAGTTTATTAAATCATACGTTTTAACATGTCTAGCATTTCCATGAGCCCCTTTATTTCCCTGTTTCCGTAGAAGATCAAGTTTATTTATTACTCTTCTATCGACTACATCAGAAAATTCTACATTATTAAGCATATCG
>CAZGAI010000674.1:0-1863 GCA_964523175.1 uncultured Victivallales bacterium
ATTATTAATTTAACACGATTGGCATGAATTATGCTTCAATACATTTCGATTTTAATAATAAATAATATTTAGGCATAAAAATGAAATAGACAATGTTATAATTTGTACAGATCAGGCTAGACAATTATCTATGTCGTTTTAAGAAATAAGAAAATTAGCACATTTGTCAATAAGGGCAAAAAAAGATTTTATCAAAAAAGGCATAATCAGGGTACTATAAGACATATTACTCAACTGTAATATTCTTATCTGTGTACCTTGTGATTTAAGGTAAATTGTCTTTTTTTCACAATTATTACTGTAAGCAAAGCATGTTTGTTGCATTATTTTATATTCCCCTATAAAATAGCTGATAGTTAATATCACTTTATGGGAAAGTCTTAAAAAAGGAGAAACATGAACCTCAATAAGAAGATCAAAGTTATTATTGTAGAAGATTCTAGGGTAAAGCAGGAGATTCTTATAAATATTCTCAACTCAGATCCTGATATTGAGGTAATCGCTGCTGCTTCCAGCGGGAAAACTGCCATCAGGTATATTAAAGACAGAAAGCCTGATATTGTAACAATGGATATTAATATGCCGGGAATGGACGGTTTTGAAACAACAAAAAAGATACTTAGAGAATGTCCACTTCCAATAATTATAATCAGTTCGATAAGATCCATACACAATAAAAGAAAAGTAGCTGAGGCTATGATGGAGAGCGGTGCTCTTTATTTTTTAGATACACCTCCCGGCCCCTGGCACCCTGATTTTGAGTCTGTTTCAAAAAACATTATCCGCAAAGTAAAATCAATGTCACAGGTCAAAGTATTTACCCGCCGCAAACCCTGCTCAATAAAAACAAAAGTAGTTAAGGAAAAAGTTAATCCCCCTATTTTATCTAAAACTGCAATTATAGCAATTGGTGTTTCAACCGGGGGACCTCCATTACTCAATGAAATACTCAGAAGACTCCCTGAAAATTTTAATTTTCCCATAGTTATTGTACAGCATATCAATGACAACTTTGATTCTTTTCTTGCTGAGTATCTTAACAGAGACTGTAAAGTAACAGTAAAACTGGCTAAAAATGCAGAACCTCTCAAATCTAAAACTGTATACATTGCTCCAGGAAAACATCATTTAACAATAAGCTCAAGCTATAAAGTAGCTCTTATCAAAAATAACTCTGATCATATAATACCTTCTGCTGATGCATTATTTAATTCTGTAGCTAATATTTACGGCAGCTCCGGTGTTGGAATTTTACTTACTGGCATGGGTAAGGATGGTGCAAAAGGATTAAAAAAAATGAAAGATAAAGGTGCCGTAACAATCATACAGAATAAGGCAAGCTCTGTAGTTTACAGTATGCCGTATGAAGCAAAAAAAATAAACGCTGAAAAATTTATTATGTCCCCAGAAGAAATTATCCAGTATCTTTTGGATATTAACACCAAATATGAAATCATATACCTCAAACAAAGCAGTAATCTTTAAATTTTATCCATTACTGAACGTTTTGCATTTATTTCATCATTTGACAATATCCCGTCTGCCCATGCAGCAAATATGATCAACTTAGCTAAATCCATAACAAACTGTTTTTTGCCCATTTACCAATATTCCTTTTTCTATGGTTATTAACAATAATATAGTCTTCTCTCTTACTGAAAGTTAGATATACATACAAACAATAAATAAAACTAAAACGAATCAATAAACTTTAAAAAAAAATAGTATTTATTATCGCTATTCTTTATGTTTCCATTTATAATATATATAAACATGTATTAATTTCTATTTAAAAACATAGTTTATGTTGCATCGCACAAAGAAGTTTTGTTAATGATATTTTAAAAACTGAGTTTCAATAGA
>CAZGAI010000675.1:0-1858 GCA_964523175.1 uncultured Victivallales bacterium
TAACAAGTTCAATCTCATACTGGTTATCATCAATAAAAATAAAACTTTCCAGGCCTAAATTTAACTCTGCAGCTATTTCTCTTATTGATTCAAATTTTTTATTCCAGTTGACTTTCTTAATAATAAAATCTTCCCATTTCAAAGGCATATTTTTGGTATAGAAAGCTTTCTTAACATCTTCTATATTATTTTTTGAGCATAAACACAATAAAAAGCCATCATTTTTTCTCTCTCTTAAAAATAGCTGAAATTGATAGTATAAATAACCGTCAGAATTTTTATCACACTTAATTCCGTGTATACCATCCTCTCCAACTATGCCTCCCCACAATGTATTATCACAGTCTAAGATTATTACCTTTTTTTCGTCTTCTTCAAGAAAAGATATAAATCCAACTAATTGAGCAGAAAACAGTTCAATTAATTTTTTAGTATAAGGCATTTGATATAAAACACCCAAAGAATAATTATATGAGTTTATAAGTCCAATATTAAATATCATATCTATAACATCAAGGACATAGCAATTTGCTTTATCTGAAATTTTGTTAATTTCAGGTAAATACAATTGATGCGTATCGTTTAACCTCCCTAAAGAACTATTAAGTTCCATAAAAGTGTAAGAATTATACCACATATTAGACAATATAAATTTATTATTTGTATATTTATCAAATAATAACATTAGACTATTGAAAAATAACTTATGCCAACCTTTATCTTTCTTATGAAATAATTGATCAGAATGTATAAAAATATAGTCGAATTTTTTTATTTTCTTTTCATCAAGTTTTAATAAAGCTAAGGGTAGATCATCATAAAATTCAGAGTTAATATTCCAGCCGTTTGACAGTTTAGCTATTTGTTTTTCAAAAGGGTAAAAAATTATATCTGATAATACAAGTATTTTCATAGTATTTTACACTTACTTATCTATTAGAAATTCTACAATATGTTTATTTCTGGTATAATAAAAACAGACTTCTTTTTCATTGAATAATTTTGAAGGAATAGGGCCCAATATTTTCAATAATTGATGCTTTTCTTCATATAAATTGACAACAGCAAAATTTTTGACCCGATAACAAAAATGGTTAAAATGATTCCCTTTCTTATGCATAGAATTCCATGTGTAGGCATTTTCGTTCAATGGCTCAATTAATTCGATAAAAGAATCAGAATAATTTTTATATAAACTTAATCGTGCATTTTGTATCGGATCAATAATATCATATAATTTTGATTCATATATCATTTTTGTCTGGTACATATCGATATCTTTAACTATAAAACCTAAATGATGTAATTTCATAACCCTAGTTATCTGTTAGTTTTTTAATTAAATTAAGAATTGGGGCATAGTCATAATTATCGTAATGTGTTTTTGTTATTAGCTGAATTTTAAGTTTAAAATTTCTTTTTTCTAAAACTTCAGTTCCAGAATCTATAAAGCCAAATTTAAGGTGCTGTTTCCATACTTTTTTATTCTCTATTACGGTTCGGCAATAAAGCTTCTCTAATCTCAATACTTCAAACCCGTACTTAAGTATGAGGTATTCACTTTCAATTGCCTGAATGGTTGACTCACAAATATAACGTCCAAATTCACCACTCTTATTCAGAATACTATAAATGGATGCAGTACCAACAATATTACTTTTTCCCAAATTGATTATTTTAAAATATATATTATCTTCTTTTATTTTATTATTAACAAGCCAATGTTTTTGAGCTACTTTAGAAAGAAAAGAGTTACTTGATAAATATTTGTTGTTTTTAGGATTGTTTCTAAGCCTACATATATCTTTTGTGTCATTAATGTTTACTTCCATTAATGCTGTAGCATAACCTGATATTT
>CAZGAI010000676.1:0-1853 GCA_964523175.1 uncultured Victivallales bacterium
GTTCAACTAAACTTCTAACGCCTGTCCCATGTGACGGGTCAACTATAACCGGCAGATGACAGTGTTGTTTTATATATGGTATTGCGTTTAAATCCAGCGTATTTCGTGTTGCAGTTTCATATGTTCGGATTCCTCGTTCACAGAGAATAACATTGGGGTTGCCCTCGTCAACAATATATTCGGCTGCCAGGAGCAGTTCATTTATTGTTGCAGATATTCCTCTTTTCAGTATTACAGGCTTTCGGGTTTGTCCCAGTGCCTTAAGTAATCTGAAATTCTGCATATTTCTAGCTCCAACCTGAAAGGCGGAGGCGTATTTTTCAATATCTTCGATATCCTGAACTTCTATTACCTCTGTTACAGTAGGTATATTAAGCTTAACAGATATATTATGAAGAATCTTTAGTCCCTTCAGGCCAAGTCCCTGAAAACTATACGGGCTAGTCCTTGGTTTAAATGCTCCGCCACGCAGGCAATGACCGCCGTATTCTTTCACTATTTCAGCAGTTTTATAAAGCTGTTCGTCTGATTCGATAGCGCAGGGGCCGGCGATAATTGTAAAGTTATCTCCACCAACAGGAATATTGTCTATGTTAACTACTGTATCTTCGGGATATAGTTCTCTGCTGACAAGTTTGTATGGTGATAAAATTGGAGTAATGGTTTCAACCATAGGATGGTTTTCAAGATGGAGCTGAGCAATTTTTCGTTCATCCCCGATAGCTCCGATGACAGTTCGTTCTATTCCCGGCATATAAAGTGGCTTTAAATCTAATGAAGAAATTTGGTCCAGTATTTCATTAGCATCTGATTGTGTAGCTTCAGGTTTAAGTAAGATTATCATTTTAAAGTACCGTTTTTATTTATTTAGCTCCGAAGTCTTTACCATTGTTGGCAAGACTTTGAAGTATTGATTTCAATTTTCTTATTTTTTTGTTGAAAGTTCAGCGTTCACAGTTCTATGTTCCAGCTTGGCTGGGTTATGTTTTTCTATATGTTAAAATAGGATCTGGTTTAATAAGAATCCTAGATTTATTCTGCAGAAGTTTTCTTTACGATCAACTCTATATCTATTTCATCTTTAATTCTGTGATTTACATTCTCGTTATTAAAGGTAAAAGTATTCTCACTGTCATAATAAATCAAGTTTACATCTGATATATTGTATCTATTTGGTGTTTTTTGAAGGGAAAAACACGCTTGTAAGGATCAGTCAAGATAATAAGTTAAATGTTAACAAGGGTCCGTCCGGAAAGCTCCTTTTAACCACGAATTCCACGGAAAACCCGGAGCGGTTATACCGCTGAGAACGCAGAGTTTTTAACCACGAAATACCCAGAGCAACATAGCCGCAACCAATGAGTATTACTCACCACGAAGGGCACGAAGCTCACGAAGAATAAAAAATTAAAGTTTTTGGAAAAGAGTTTGTGAAATAACCTTTTTCCAAAAGGTTTGTCTCAACCTGAGCGAACGGAAGATAAATAAAACTTCGTGTTCCACGCATCAAGTGTGACAAGCTTCTTTGCTATAGGCATGGTCTTCGTGGTTTAAAAAAACTCTTATTGATTATAATTGCAGTATACATAATTATATAAAAACTCATTCCCGGACTGTAGACATATAATAATGTATTAGGCTAGCAATTAAACCATAATTGCTGATTATCTGCATTTTGCTACAAGATTATATATAATTTACGACTCTACTTTGTGCGTAATAGCAGCCGAAAAGCCCCAAGCTTAACGGTTGTAACCGTTAAGCTTAGGGTTTTTGAGCCTATACTGTGAAGCAGTTGAGTATTGTAGCCTTGTGGTTTTTAACCCAAGGTTACTGGATAAACCTACGTTTGT
>CAZGAI010000677.1:0-1833 GCA_964523175.1 uncultured Victivallales bacterium
CACAGTATTGTTATTATTTTTTAAGATAATTCGTATAATTAGTGGTTATATGCTAGTCTCATTCAATGGATTTTTTCATTTTATTGATTTCTTCATCTGTAAGGTTGGAGCAGGAAGCGATTTGTATATCTTTTGATTTTCCTGTTTTAAGGTCTACAGCAGAAACATTCAAAATACCATTTGTGTCAATATCAAAAACTACATCTATATGAGGCGTCCCTTTTGGTGCGGGCTCAAGTCCGGAAAGAGTAAAATGACCTATCGATTTGTTTTCATTAACCAAATTACTTTCTCCCTGGAGAACATTTATTGTAACTGTTTTCTGATTATCCTGTTCAGTTGTAAAAACTTCTCCAATTCTAGTGGGAATAGTGGTATTTCTATCTATCAATTTGGCACAAACTCCTCCGGAAGTTTCTATTCCTAATGACATAGGTATAACATCAAGAAAAACCATATCATCTATTTGCCCTGATAAGGATGCTCCACGAATGGCGGCCCCAAATGCAACCACTTCATCCGGATTTATACTTTGTAATACTTTATTGCGAAATTTATTCTTTACCTCTCTGACTATTTTAGGCATCCTAGTTACACCGCCCACAAGCAATACTTCATTAATATCTTGAGGTTCAAGCTGTGCATCAGCAAGAGTGTTTGCTAATGGAGATTCAGTCCTCTCTATTATGTTTGCGGTAAGGTCTTCAAGGTTACGGCGTGTTATTTTTTCAATCATATGAAGTGGACCTGAGTCCGTAGCAGAAATAAATGGTAAATTTATTTCTGTTGTTCGGGTGCTTGACAGTTCACACTTCGCTTTTTCAGCAGCATCTGTAAGTCTCTGAAGCGCCTGAGGATCACTTTTTAAATTAATATTGTATTTCTTATCGAATTCCAGAGTTAAATAGTCTATCACTGCTTCATCTAAGTCAATGCCTCCTAAATGTGTATCTCCTCTGGTCGCAAGTACCTCAAAATCATTATTCCATATTTTCAATATACTAATATCAAATGTGCCTCCACCAAAGTCATATACGGCCAAGATTCCATCTTTCTCTTTATCTAAACCGTAAGCTAGTGCTGCACTTGACGGTTCATTTATAATTGCAACAACATCAAGATCTGCTATTTTTCCGGCATCACGAGTCGCCTGTCTTTGATTATCTGTAAAATATGCAGGAACAGTTATTACTGCTTGTTTGACCTTCTCTCCCAAATACAATTCGGCGTCATTTTTTAGTTTTTTTAATATCGAAGCAGCAATTTGCTGTGGTGTATGATTTTTATTATCTATTATAATATTTATGTCATTATTTTTACCTGCAGCAACGTCATAAGTAAATTCTTCTATATTTTCCTTTATTTCTGAAAATTCCCTGCCTAACAATCTTTTTACTGAAAATATTGTATTTTTGGGATTAGTTACGGCCTGTCTTTTAGCTGATTCCCCTATTAAAATCTCTCCAGTTTTACTGAAAGCGACGACTGATGGCGTAATTCTAGTTCCTTCAGCATTTGGAATAATTATAACTTCCCCTTTCTCCCATACAGCCATGCAACTGTTTGTCGTTCCAAAATCAATTCCCAATATTTTTGACATAATATTTTCCTACTTCAAGTTAATGATTCTTTAAAATTAAACCATATTTTTGCGTATAGTTAAGCGCAAAAAGTCTTTGCCTACTATTATAAATATTTCTTTATTTGTATAAATTATATACCAGCATTACAATTTATTTTATATGTAATTACCAATACTCTTATATTTTTTATGTAAAGAATCTTTTTTTGTTCGTTTTCGTATTCTCATTTCTACTATCCAAGTATTCAGAT
>CAZGAI010000678.1:0-1812 GCA_964523175.1 uncultured Victivallales bacterium
AAGTATGAACCTCATCATAGTTTTTATGGATAGAATCAAAAAAATCTCCCATTTTAATTGGTTTATTCATTTTCTTCTTTCATTACATTTAAAGTCACGTATCACTTTGGCGCGAATTAAGAAGTGATTACGTGGATTCTATGGTTATAATCAAAACATTTATGTTTTTCTTAATATCATGGCATCCAATTAAATGGCATGCCTAAAATAGGATTATTCTTTATTAAATTCTTGATTTCAATAAAGCATGGATTAGTTACTGTAGTAACATTAGCAACAGAATCTAAAAGCTGATAATTTTTGTTTTGAATTATATGTTTTTTATATTCTCCTATCAATTCATTTGTATCCCAAGGAAGAAGTTCAATTTTAGCTAATGACAATAAATCTCTTATTAAATTCCCTTTAATGAACCATAACCCTTCATGGCCTGAGCAAAAACCGTAATTTAGAGGATTATCTTTATTTTTCCGACAAAAATTCCAGGCTTCACCTGCAAACATAAATAATTCTTTAGGCACATTTGTTGTGTTAAATGAAATATTTAATTCTTTACACTGAAATTCATCTAGTTGAGCATCTGCTAACAGCCATTTATTGTTTTTAGAATCCCAATATTCGCATACCCAATGGTCATATTTATAGTTAGATGTTCTATCAAAATATTTAGCAAAACCGCAACGAGGCCTTGCAGGTATTCCTTTATAGCGAAGGAATGAACATAAAAGAGTAGAAAAATCTCTACAGGTTCCCAGTATTTTCTGCTCTCTATTTAATTGAATAAAAGTTTTACTAGAAGAATTTCTAATATATAATTCTAATTGTCTTTCTACTTTTCTTAATCCTTCTTCATGTTTTTCTTCATCTAGTATAATCCTTCCATATCTTTCTGCCCAATGGATATGAAGTAATAGGTTTTGTACTATATCACATAAGTCGATTATATTGTCAGGAAGGTTACTATATAAGAATAAATATTTCCCAGGATGTGTTATTTTACTTTGTTTTATATAATATTTTTTATTATTCATATTTTTTAATTTAACATCATAGTCAGCTATCTGGAGTGAGCCCCAGCGGACTCAAGATTAGGTGTACCTAGAAGTTATGAGTTTTCTATTTAATTTTTTTATAAAAGTCCTCTGGGTCTTGGCAGGAATGTTCTCCATATGAAACTATATCTCCGAGGTTTTTTACAACTCGTTTAACAAAATTATCTGCCCCTTCATCTTTTATACATTGGCAAGATGCTATATTTATTCCTCTGAAACCTTTACCATGTGCAAAATGTCCTTTATCGCATGGAAAATCATCACATTCCCAGCAACCGTTTATTCCCTTTTTCTGACAGCATTTTTTCTGAAAACAGTTTGGATCGCCATCGCCACCTTTGCACTTTAGTTTGCAATTCTCCTGCCCATATTTACAGATTCCACAGATTAAACCACAATAGGCTACAGTATTAGATAATTTGGATTGTTTCATTATTTCCTTTTCTTTCATAACGTTTACTATCTCTTATCACTTTGCAGCGGCCTGTCCGCCGAAACTCAGCAAGCGAAGGAAGGAAGCAAAAAAATATTAAGAGTTTCTATTCGTTATGGCAATTTTTTAATTTTATATTGAATTTCTTTTGTATATTGAACTAACATCTCAAGATCTGCTTTGTACTTATCTATATTCATCGCCATTGCTTTGAGAAGGATTAGCTTATCAAGGCCTGCAACTAAATAAGATCTTTTGTCTATTGCATTCTGTTTAAGAAAATCATAGTCAAACATGCATATTTGATTCCATATTTCGAATTCAAAT
>CAZGAI010000679.1:0-1810 GCA_964523175.1 uncultured Victivallales bacterium
TGTAGACAAAGCAATCGCAGAAAACCCATCACAGGTGGAAGAGTATAAAGGCGGTAAAAAAGCTGTACTTCAATATTTTGTAGGGCAGGTGATGAAGCTTAGCAGAGGCAAAGCTAATCCGCAGGCTGTAATTAAACTGATAAAAGAAAAGCTGGTTTAATTTGGAGTTTTTTTTGAATTCTGATGAAAAAAAATTAATTGACTATCAACTGGAATTTGTTTCTGAAAAAAGAATAAAAAAAATAGAATTGCTCATTGACTATAACTTCAAAATAAACTATAAATATAAGTGATAATTAAGTGTTCTTGGGTTTTGAAAAACCTTATTATCATTTGATTAAAACGTGGAAGAACCTAATTTTTCTTTTAGAAACAAAAAATAAGAATACCTTCGATATATTATCTTATAATTTATCATTTAGTGCTTGCTCTAACTGTAATAATGAACTTTTAACAAAACAAAAAAACATATTAACTAAGGATTAAAAAAAGGAATTTCGAAAATGAAGAAACTAATAGTTATAGTGGCTGTATCTCTGATGCCTATCATTTCATTCGCAACACCAAAAGTAGCATGGGTTTCATCAATATATAAAGGAGTAGTTGAACTTAAAGTTGAACTTGGACAACATGTCAAGAAAGGGCAGCTCCTCTTTCAACTTAACCTTGATATGTTAAAAGTTGACAAGAAGTATAACGCAAAAGTATTAAAATTCAATGATTTACTTGTAAAACGCGCAAAAAAGGTTTTCGAGGCTCATTCATTATCCCAGGATGATTATATGGAGTGCCTGCGTGATTTTGTAATTGCTAAAGAACAGGTCAAATTAACAGATACTCAAATAGCACTATCCAAATATTATGCACCATTTGATGGTACTGTAACCAAAATTATCGGA
This sequence comes from uncultured Victivallales bacterium, assembly GCA_964523175.1. Taxonomy (GTDB): domain Bacteria; phylum Verrucomicrobiota; class Lentisphaeria; order Victivallales; family GWF2-38-69. The sequence continues at coordinate 900 of CAZGAI010000679.1, forward strand.
TATGATGGTTCCGGTCTCGGTGACAATGATAACCAAATCCAAATAACTGAAGGATATGTTAAGGTGAATACTGTAAATCAAGTTGCCGTAATTTCTACATCCTGGGAGGGAGTACTGGATGATATTAAAGTTGCCGTAGGAGAAAAAGTTAAAAAAGGGCAGTTACTTTACACGCTTAATACAAATGATCTGAAGATACAGAAAACAATAGATGAAGTTAAAGTGAAATATTTAACAGATGTTCATGCTAAAAACAAAGAGCTTACAAAGAAGACTATTTCATTATACGATTATATGTCATCAGGAAATGATTTGGCTGCAGCAATTGCAACAGTGAAAAAAGATGAAATCACAATTAAACAAACCTCCGGTTACGCTCCATTCGATGGGACAGTAACAAAATTTTATAATCGCTATATAGGTACAGGAATCGGTAGAGGTAAACCTGTGATGGATATAACAGCATCTAAATAAAACCGGTAATTAAATATCCTAGAGAAAAAATAATTTGATTTAGCAATAGTCTTTCTTAATCAGGATAAGCCTTCCCAGGTATACCGTTGAATGATTGGGGGAGGCTTGTTTTTTGTCTTTTATTGATGTACCTTGATGCAGGGGGCAGTGCTAGCTATAATCTATTCTCAGAACTTTGGAAAGTTAGTGCTTTTTTAATCATAAAACCTATAAGCTGAAATGTCAAATACGAGAACTTATACCCCTAATGTTACTTTGAAAATATAAACATTTTAACTTTGTACATTCCGAATTGACCCTCTACGAATCTTAAATGTTTATTAATGCTACATAGCTTGTAGTATTACTAAATTATTACGAAGTAATATACTGCTTAAGCATTAATGTTATTGAAAAACTTCTTAACATCTTTAAATTTATATAGAGACATTTTTAGT
>CAZGAI010000680.1:0-1779 GCA_964523175.1 uncultured Victivallales bacterium
TGAAAAACCCAGCGAAGTAAAACGCAGATTGGCTAAATCATCAAAACGTCGTTAGCCTCCTTGTTATTGATACATAATTCAAACCTGTTCAGATTATCTGAACGGGTTTTTTTAGGTTTTGTGTCTGTAAATAATATTCAGTACATAGTGCCCTACTCAAGTGCTGCGGTTCGTTTTCAGTCTCAATTTAGATTGAAGTGCAAAACATGAGTTATATCAATAAATAAAAATCATTTAACCATACTTTCAACCCTTTTAATTACCTCTAAACAGGCACGGCTGTTATGATAGGGACATTTCCAGGGATCAATTTTACGATCGTTACGATAATAGGGTGAAGGATCGTCATTAGATTCAACAAGATATGGTATGCCTAATCTATTCACTTTTGCAAACCACTCCCCATTTTTTTTATCAACAACAAACTCTTCAATAAAATCCCAGGTATCCAGTGCTGTTTTTAAATAAATTTCTTTTCCACCAGCCTCATACGCATCTAAAAAACCAACCACAGCCTCAGCCTGCGGCCACCAATGTTTATTGGTTCGAATATTACTGCCATATCTTGTTGATTCTAAAAATATCCCTCTATTTTTATCCATTCCATTAATTAATACAGCGTCAGCAATGCGTAATGTTTTACTAGTAACGGTTTGCAGCAGTTTTTTGTCATTTAAAACTAATGCTGCTTCTCTTAACAACCATACGCCTTCAATATCATGTCCAAAGGAACAAATACCTTTTGAGCCATCTGCTTCAGTAAAATCATTATTAAAAAAAAGCCTGAAATGCCCCTTTGGATTAATTATAAAATCCAGAAAAATATGAATTAAATCTTCTAAACATCTACCGGACTCTTTATTATTTAGAACTCTATGTAACTGTGTATAACTTTCTAAAATATGCAGATGCGTATTCATAGATTTCGGTTCATTACCATCCGCCATCCTGTTTGATTCACTAATAGTCCATTCTCTGGAAAAATTTTCTAAATATCCTGGATTTCCTGATTTGTCCCGGGTTTTCTCTTCTATTAAATTATGTAGTTTGACTATTTTCTTAAGGATATCTTCATTTGGTTCCATAAGATAAAATTCACAAATAGAATATAGAACAAATGCCTGTATATAACTATGTTTTTGTGTATCGACAGGATTCCCTTTACTATCTATCATCATATAGTAACCGTTATATTGCTGATCATAAAAATATGTCTCAAGATATTGAAATGCTTTGTAAGCCATATTTTTGTATTCTACATTATCAAAGAAACGGCCCGCTGCTGCATATGTCCATAGGCTTCGTGCCATTAACACACCACTTAGCTGAGCATTTTCTATAGGATTTCCTTCTAGATCCGTTTCACCTATAAAACTACTGTTTTTTTTGTCATATCCGTGCTCTATCCAAAATGGCAGTATGTTTTTTACTAATTCATTATGACATTTTTCCGCAAATTGAGTTAATTGTTTTTTATTATTCAATTTTACCCCCCTCTCAAAGATGGTCGTTAGCTGTTCAAGTTAAACTTGCTTTTGTCTTTTTATTTCTGTTTGAATTCAATACTATGTTGATAATTAATGGATTAAGAGCAAATTCCTATACCATTTAATTATAGAGTTTGGAACCCATAGGATAATATTTCTCTGGAATTCCTGATAGGAATTTTGATCTTTCCTTAATTTAAAATTATACCTGAATATCATAAATTCAAACATTTTAAACGGATATTAATAGCCAGTTTTATGATAAGAACCTCTACATTAAGAACTTGCTATT
>CAZGAI010000681.1:0-1772 GCA_964523175.1 uncultured Victivallales bacterium
CAGAATGGTACGACCATGTCCTTTAGATACATCTTTCATTTTACCAATTGCTTTTTTTTGGAACTCCGCATCACCAACCGCAAGCACTTCATCAACAATAAGTATATCCGGCTCCAAATGCGCGGCTACAGCAAAACCAAGACGAACCTTCATGCCGGAAGAATAGCGTTTAACGGGAGTATCCAAATACCGTTCCACCCCTGCAAAATCCACTATTTCATCAAGTTTTTTTGAAACTTCCCAGCGTTTCATACCAAGAATTGTACCGTTCATATAGATATTCTCACGACCTGTTAATTCTGGGTTAAAACCAGTACCGACTTCAAGAAGAGAACCAATTCTACCCTTTATTTTTATTTGTCCAGTAGTTGGACCAGTTACCTTAGAAAGTATTTTCAGAACTGTTGATTTACCAGCTCCGTTTTTCCCTATGATTCCAACACGATCACCTCGTTTTATTTCAAGATTAATATCATTCAGAGCCCATACATAATCAGAATTGCTTTTAGCTGAACGATCATTAGTTTCTCCTACTTGTAAGTATGGATCTTCTTTACCTCTAATTTTAGCCCAGAAACGATTTAAATCGTGTGAAATAGTCCCTGTACTAACTAAACCAAGCCGGTAAAGTTTTGATAAGTTATTTATTTGTATTACGGTATCATTCATTTTTGGCATTTATTGTTCTAATGGTTATATATGTGCAACTTTAATCTAATTCACTTGACTTACTGAAGTATATTCTATTGAAAACTTTGCAAATAGTTATTTAATTACTCTATATGCTTCAGCTAATTTACACTTCATACTAGAAATAGTAGATTTTTCATCTTCTAAATAATGATTTCCATAATTATTTTTGATATTGTTTTTTGAGAGGCGTAATGCATAACTTTTCTTTCTATTAACTACATATTCAATATCTATAAATTTATAGTGAAGCAATTTAAAGTTTTCCGATTTGTAAAATTTTACTTTGCCCTTTGGTCTACAGTTATGACAGCCTTTAAAATAATTTACTTCAAGAATTTTATTTGGGTTAAATAAAATTGATTTTGAATACCATCGATCATCAGGAACTCCCGTTTTTATAATATCTGTTATTTTAATTCCTTTTATGAATTCAGGCAAAACCTCGTTGAACATTGAATATCCAAACGGCTTTATAATTGTATATTTATTTTCTATTAACTTTGAAATTTCAGTTTCAATCTCTTCTGCATAAAGAATTTCATCGAGATCGCACACTATCACAAAGTCTGCTTTTCCTCTAGATTTTTTCCATGCATTATTTTTTATTTCAAGATATAATAGATCATCTATCTCACCTTTTGAATCATACTTAATAATTTCAGTATTTTTAAACTGCCTGATTATCTTTTCTGAATTATCATCAGAATAATTATCATAAATTACTATTTTATTTACAAAACTACTATAATAATCAAGGAAGAAAGGAAGGAATTTTTCTTCGTTCCAGCACAACGCATATAAATGAACTATGATTTTATTGCTCTTACCTGTTAACAATTTTATTAACCTAAGCTTTAAGCAATAATAATAAATTCTTATTCTTCTTATTAATATTTTTATAGATATCTTAATCGAGTGTCAACAGATAAAGAATAATTAAGGATATTTTCTTCCCATATTGAGCATATCATCTTCATAACTTTTAATATTAGAAAATATAAATACGTATGTATTTGAGTTGACAGAGTCACTCAAATTATAACTTCAACAAGTTTTGCAATAAGTTCAAATCTTAATCT
>CAZGAI010000682.1:0-1761 GCA_964523175.1 uncultured Victivallales bacterium
TTAGCCCGCCCCTAAAATATATAATCCATCGTTCCAAATACTCCAAAAGCTGCTTTCTGTTAGCTTTCTGCTCATAAAGCCGGCCTGTCCTGCGTAGTTCAGTTTTGAACGAAGAAGGAATTGATTTTGAAACAAGCCTGTGTAAGCTTACCCTTGAAGGGCGCAATTTACAGTTCGGCTTAAAAAAATCACGTCATCCGACATGACAGGTATCCTAAAAAATCAAACTACAAAACACGACGTCTTATGTAGTTTTTGGCTATATCTTCTTCATAATTTTTACCACACGCAAACTTACATACATGATATTGTATAAGGTAATTTTAAGCTGTTGTCATTGTTTTGTGCTACTATGCGCCATTTCCTTACAATGTGCTTATGATGCGTAGGCATATGGTATCCTTAGTTGAAAATAATATTCTAACGAGAATACCTAAAATGCCTGTTTCAATACAACTTTTGAGTCGGGACTCCATTTGACAAGGTGGAGTTGTTTGTCATGCCAGCTTGAAATTACTTGAATTTGAGTATTAATAAACTACCCTTTCAGAATTCCTGCTTTCCAATTCTCAGATGGCAATTAATATAGCTGCTTTATTTATGAGAATGAAAATTCAATTTGAACTATTTTAGAACTGCGTTCTGAAATGAGCAAACGTAGCAGAACATGATTTAATGTTTAGATTCGCCACTTTATACGTCCAGCTGCAACTTAATGAGATTATTTCTGGAAGGTTTATTCTGCAATGGGTAATTCGTATTACCAAATTATTATCAATTATAGCGTTAAAAGCTTTGTAATAATGCTGTTCTGAAATAGATTTATTACGAATGGAAAAACCAAAATTCCTATCTATTAATTAATTATACACGAATGTTTAATGATGGAGGTTCAAATGTCTGGTCAGAGTATCGACAAGATGTATAACGCACACGAAACCTTATGCGAATTCGATTTTGAAATTGCTAAGATCGATAAAGGTTATGCGTCCAGATTTCTTCGTATAGATTTATCTAAAAACGAAGTAAAAATATTGCCAGTTTCAGATCAAATGAAAGAGTTATGGACAGGCGGTAAAGGTTTTGACCTATGGCTTATGCTCCAGGAAATTAATAAAAACACAAAATGGGATAGTGAGGAGAATCCAATCTGTTTTGCATCTGGACCTTTGGGTGGAACAACTTCATTTCCCGGTTCAGGAAAAACTCTTGTTACTTCTATTTCCCCTCTAACTCATAATGTGATAGATTCAAACGTTGGCGGATATTTTGGCCCTTATTTTAAGTTTGCAGGCTTTGATGCAATGGTTGTAGTTGGTAAAGCAAAAGAAGACATAATTGTAATGATTGATGCTGTAAAGAAGAAAATAACCATTGAAAAAGCACCTCTTGAAAGTATTGATTCTCACGTTATTTGTGAAGAGCTTACAGAAATGTTTGCTGAAGATGAAATAGACAAGAGAAATATTGCCGTTGTAGCAGCTGGTAATGCAGCTGAACACACTAAGATGGGTGTACTTAACTTCTCCTTTTGGGATTGGAGGAGACAGGTTACTCGTCTTAAACAGGCCGGTCGTGGTGGAATCGGGACTGTCTTTAGAGATAAGAACATTAAAGCGATTGTTGCCAAGAATAAAGGCATTAGTCCGGCATGGAGAATTGAAGAGAGTAAGGTATCCAAGATGGTTACTCCCAAGAAGATATCCATATGTGACTGCAAAGCTGAAATTCACCAAATTATTAAAAAGTGGAATACCGATT
>CAZGAI010000683.1:0-1748 GCA_964523175.1 uncultured Victivallales bacterium
GCCCATTGACATCTTCCTCATTTTCTTTTTCCGGTGAATAAAATTTTAACAATGTTGCTTCAAGGTTTCTCTCACCTTGTTCTGATTCTCTAGCGATCCATTTTTCAGAAAGCATTAAACGAAGTTTGTATATACAGAGTATCGCTAAATTAAACTTGTTGCCACTTTCCATGTTATCCAATTCTTTCCATCTAAGTTTATCAAGTGCTTTTTCTTTCAGCATAGGATTTTCAGCTGAATAAGCTTCCTGTACTCCTTTATCTATCTCTGAAAAAACATCTTTTTCTTCCTGTAAAAATGTAGAAGCATTTTTTTGCAAATTATCAGATCTGATTTTAGCAAATCGGTTTCTTAAGCAGGTCTCCCAGTTTTTCCATTGATTTACTAGTTTATTTTTTGATAATCTCTCGTAATCCGGAATTAAGGAAATCTTCTCCAGTTCTCTGTATTCAGAATCAGGTAACCAGTTAGAGCAGGAATCCATGAATGATTCTAAAGTCTGCGGCAGTTTTTCTCCAAGAACCGGCATAGATAGTGAACTTATTAGATAATAATAAGAAGACATTTAATTTCTCCTGTCAGGTATAATTACTTCAACATTAATAAATAGCTAAATAACTCACTATTGCTTCAGAGAATCTTTTTCATTTAAAATTGAAGCTAGTCTAGAACCTACATAACTGCTGATAATATCAGTAAGGGCATTATCTGAAAAATCTAAAAAGACATCACTTCCTTTAAAGCCAATCTGGAGGCCGGCGCTGAAGTCGTTGCCTCTAAAAATTTTCGGCTGTTTTTTAAGGTTATCTGTGAGGTTTGTCTTGAAGTGCTGAGTCATTTTATCCAGGTCTTTTGCTGAGAAAATTAAACTAAGGTCTGCTGTCTTGCCGGAAGTTTTAGCAAAAGTATCAGCCATTTTAGCTATGATATCGCTCATTAACACTGGTGTCATTGCCTTCGAAACAAGGTCTTTAACGCAGAGATTTAAGCGCTCCAAAAGCTCTGTTTTTAGTGTAATGATAATATCTCTTGCAGCTTGTTGTATTGATGCCTTTGCCTTTTCTTCTTCTCTTATTGATTTTTCCTGTGCTTTTTTTATTATGTTACTGGCATCGGTTTCAGCCTTTTTAAGAATGGCGTCTGCTTTTTTGTGGGCCTGCGCTATGAGGTCTTTTTTTTCAGTTTCAGCTTTTTGTATACCTTCTTTGTGTATACGGTCCAGCAATCCTTGAAGTTCTTCTGGCATGTTCTGCTCCTTAAAATGATATTTATATAAATTAATATTGTTAGCAATTATGAAGATTCAAAATAAACATCCAATTTCCTAAATACTACTTGTTTGTTTTTAACATAACGGACACAAAGATTCTCTGAACAGATATTAAAATAAAATCTAAGACTTTTAAGTCAAGTAATATTAAAATAAAAAATATTTTTTTTATTATAGAGTAAATATGATTGTTATAATTTTTTAATGTTTAAACTTGTCGAGAATACATATTTTATTACAACTCAATTATATATTATAGCACGCAGCAAGGTGTGACGATGATATATTTGAAATAGGTCGTAATTCGGGTTGAATTATAGAACATTTATCTGTTCTGATAGAGCATCTGCTGTAATAAACGCAACCGGGGGTGCTGCTTGTTTGCATAAATAGTGCGGTTTGTTTTGGACTTTTAGAAAGCGGTTTTCGTAGATTAGGGTCAGCGGATGGTACGGCATCAATTAAGGATTTAGTGTAG
>CAZGAI010000684.1:0-1728 GCA_964523175.1 uncultured Victivallales bacterium
GTATTTAATTTTTTTGCAGCATTAATTTGTCCATAGTAGTGATATTTATTTAACACTTCCAATTTACAATTTCTTGTTAAAATTTAAAGACAGGCTTTATTAATAATTTGAGATATGTAAATTTATTAATTTGTCAAGGTAAATATTTGTATTTAATGAAGCTTTATAGGAAAAATATAAGTGTTTTATTTCTTTAATAAAAATAAAAATAAAAATAAAAGATATAGATATTTGAAGCCTATATTGAAGGAATTCATTAAATCAGAAATTTTTGGCTTTGACTATAAACCTTTAATCTCCATAATAATGCCTACCTATAATGTTGACCCAAAATGGTTAAAACTGGCAATTAATTCAGTAAATAAACAGTGGTATAAAAACTGGGAGTTATGCATTGCCGATGACTGTAGCACAAACAAAGCAACAGTTGACTATTTAAAATCTATTATAAATAATAAAAAAATTAAGATTAAATTTCTTAATACAAATCTAAATATTTCTGAGGCTTCAAATGAAGCTTTGTCATTGGCTTCAGGGGAGTATATATGTCTTTTAGACAATGATGATGAACTAACTCCAGATGCTTTATACGAAGTTGTAAAGTGCATAAATATGACTGGAGCAGAATTTATATATTCAGATGAAGATAAAATAGATATTAAAGGAAATTGTGAACAAGCATATTTCAAACCAGACTACTCGCCTGATTTTCATCTAAGTAATAACTATATATGCCATTTTTCGGTGATAAAAAAATATTTAGTTGAAGATGTTAATGGTTTTTCAAAAGGTTTTGATGGGGCACAGGATTATGATCTTTTCCTTAAGGTATTGGAAAATACAGAAAAAGTAGAACATATTACAAAAATTCTTTATCATTGGAGAACTATTCCTGGTTCAACTGCTTCAGAATTTAGCAATAAAGATTATGCAAATATAGCAGGTAAAAAAGCTTTGGAATCTGCTATTAGAAGAAGAAAATTAAATGCTTCAGTAATTACAGGTAAATACCCAGGTACATATAGAGTAAAATATGAAATTGTCACTAACCCGTTAATAAGTATAATAATACCATTTAAAGATAAGATCGACCTTTTAGATCAGTGTATAAAATCAATATTACAAAAAACTACCTATCAAAATTATGAAATTATTTGTATAAGTAATAATAGCCTAGAAGATAAAACTTTTGAGCATATGAAAGGCAATAAAAAATTTGATTATAGATTAAAATTTTATGAGTATAATATTCCTTTTAATTACTCGAAAATTAATAACTATGCAGTTAATAATTTAGTAAAAGGAGAGCAAATTTTATTACTTAACAATGATACAGAGATAATTAACAATGAATGGCTAAGTTCTCTTCTTGAATTTTCACAACAACCTTCTGTTGGTGCAGTTGGTGGAATGTTATTATATAGGGATAATACAATACAACATGCTGGAGTTATTTTAGGAATTGGAGGAGTAGGCGTGCACTCTCATAAAGGTATAAATGTCGAAGCACCTGGCTACTTTACAAGGCCTCACCTGGTTCAAAATATAACAGCTGTTACAGGTGCATGTTTAATGGTTAAAACTAGTTTATATAATATTGTTAATGGACTAGATGAAAAGAAGCTAAAAATTGCTTTTAATGATGTTGACTTTTGCTTAAAGCTAATAGAAAAAGGATATAAAAATATTTATACTCCTTACTGTAAATTATATCATTATGAATCAATA
>CAZGAI010000685.1:0-1727 GCA_964523175.1 uncultured Victivallales bacterium
GACAGGATGCTGGTGACTGGAGAGATAGTAATTCCGGTCTTGGATATGGCAAATATCCTTTTTCAGTTAATGCAGCAATGGTTCCAGCTGCAATTGAAGCTTTTGATATTCTTATAAATAAAAATATCTGGAATAAAAATGAACTGTTGAAAACTGCAAAAAAGGAAAATCTTACATTTCTTTTAGATGCTATTAATAAACCGGAGAGCCTTAATAAGGTAAAGGCAGTATGGTTTAATATGTGGTCAAAATTTCTGGTTAAACAACCTTCTGAAGAAAGAGTTAAACTTTTAAATGAAAACAGAAAAGAACTTGGGTTTCCGGAGCTAACTACACAATCGCCATACACCACAGGTTTTTTGGCAGTATCATTAAAGGAGTCAAGTCTGCCCGTTCCGATTATTCAGTCTGATACATTGTTTATGCTTCTTGACTTTCCAATATCTGACAGCTCTAAATGGCTTTCGCCGGCATGTGCTCCTTTTGAAATTAATTTACCTGATGGCCTTATGTCAGATGCCGGAGTGATTGTAGCTTCCCCTGCTCTTGCAAATGAAAAATACAGAAAGATGTTTGACGTAAATCATTATCATGGCGAGGTTATCTGGGCATGGCCGCAACTAATGCTAAAAATAGCACTGATGAAACAACTTGGGAAATGGGCTACACCCTCACCTTCCGGCGACAAACTATCCTCTAAAAATAGAGCTAAGCTAACAAATATATCCACAAGAGACACAGAGTTAATTAAGAAACTAAGTATATGGTCTACGTCTGAACTCTGGGCTTGGAAGCTTGATAAAAAAGGCCAAATCGTTCCTGTCGCATATGGGCAGGATGCCGCGAATGATACAGAATCCAATGCTGTACAGCTATGGAGCGTTGCTGCATTGGGTCCAGAACTATGGGATATAATGAATAAATAACTATGTTAACAAAATTTATAGACTTATTACTGCCTTATCAGGAATACACTTATCCTGCAATACTTATTATTCTAATCTTATGCGGTCTCGGTTTACCGGTTCCGGAGGATATCACTCTTGTTGTAGGCGGAATATTTGCTGCATATAAAATCACCAATTTCTGGTATACGGTTATTATCTGTATGGTTGGTGTTCTAGCTGGAGATACCATCGTTTATCTATTAGGCCGCTATTTAGGAAATAGAATTCTCAAAACAAGATTTTTATCAAGAATTATAAAAGTAAGACATCTTGCTATGGTAAGACTGGCTTCGTATAAATACGGCAATTATCTCATTTTCTTTGCCAGATTTATGCCCGGTGTTAGAACTCCAATATATTTTTCCATGGGAATGTTCAAAAAACCTTTTCATACTTTTTTTACTATAGACGGAATAGCATCTCTAATCTCTGTTCCTGTGTGGGTGTATGTAGGCATGCTTTTCGGAAATAATCTTCCGGCACTGGAGCGGCATATTAAACAGATGGAGCATGGAATATTAATATTAGTTGGCGCCTTGATAGTACTTATCATTATTATTCATTTTGTAAAAAAGAAATTTATTTCCTTCATTTTCAAGAAAGCCCCCCCGGAAGTTATACCGTAAACGGTAGAGTATTATCGCTTCGCTTTGCCGCATTTAAAGCTAAAAACGCAAGCTAAAAGTTAAGATCTTTACCGACGAAAGTATAGTGAAGAAGACTTACTGTCTTGTCCTGATATAGGTTGTCACATTAGCAATCCACAATCAGGAGTATAAT
>CAZGAI010000686.1:0-1714 GCA_964523175.1 uncultured Victivallales bacterium
ATTCTATTTGGACTTTTTATTTTGCCTTTAGCTAGAAAGGGTGTGAGTTCTGGAATTTATAATAACCAGCAAAATTATAGAAATTGATAAAAAAATATTAGAACAAACAACTGAGTGCAAAAAGAACTTTGCGTGTTTAAGCGGCAATATTGGCTGCGAGGTTGAACAGTATAAAGATAATGAAATTATTGTAGCTAAAAACTCATCTTATGCTGATTGCTATTATGCAATGCCCATAAATGATTCATGCTATTGTACCTGTCCAGTAAGAAAAGAGATTTTTCTGAAAAATAGGGATTACCCTTGCGCGTACAATTGAATTTAAAAGAGAGAGGAATGTGGAAATGAAAAAAAAGAAAATTACTGCGGTAGATTTCGTCCATATGTTCTGTTAATAAAACTAAAAAGGCATATAATATATTTATTTTTTAGGATAATATTATATGCCTTTCTTACTATCAAAAATCAATAATGGATATTATGCTCTCCTCTATATTGTTATTATAATATAGTAAATATTCATTTTTCAACTCTTCGACAATAACTGATATTTCTTTTTGTGTAATATCTTTATGTTTTTCTTTCAAAATATTTTCCAGAGACTTAAGTGAAACTATTTTGCTATTTGATATTTTGAGAATGTCAATATATAAAGGATTATCAAACGTTATTGATTTTACTAACAAGCCACTACAATATTCTTTATAAATATACTTATTATCGTTATATAGAATTCTGTAATGAAATTTATTTTTCTCAAAATAATCGTTAATCAGATCAAAATCTTTCCATAAATGATCATTTACTGAATTGCTTGATGAAAAAGCAAAAATAGAAAACTTATTTTTAAGCTTGGCCAACAGCTCTCCCGGCAGTAAATCAAACAGTGCATTTGAATTCCAATATCCTATTTGATTTTTATCTAAATCGTTATAAAAACTAGAGCCTTTTTTTATGTTAAGAACAGATTTTGAATGCTTGAATCCCTGTTCGCCTAAAAAGAATCTTAAAAAAGGTAAATTCTCTATAGAATTTAGTATATCTTTATCTGTTTCTCCTGGAATTGCGGTTAGAATATTCGCTCCTTTAATTCTTAAACCAAACTTCTGAGAATTTTTTATAAAGAAGAGTAGATCTGCAAATCTGGTTACCTTATTCATTTTTCTGAGAAGACTGTCTGAAGTGGATTCATATCCAATTTGGATAATAAAATTTAATATTGATAATTTTTTAATTATTTCATCAAATATATTTTTGGGTATAATTTCAGCAGCAAATGTGAATTCAAAATCACTGTTCTCACACAATTGTATCAGTTTGTCAAGAAATGTGTTAAATTTTTTGTTTTTAAAACCAATTAAATCTGTGCCTGTAAAAACAAAGTTAAATAGATTATATTGATTTGAATAATTTAATATTTCCTTTAATATCCTGTTATGGCTTTTACTCCTCTGCTTATAACTGGTATTTAAAAAACAAAAATTACACTTGTTCCAAGAACAGCCACGACCGTTTTCAATAGGAATAAAAGTATTGATATTCTTTAGATTATACCTTTCTAGACATGTAAAATAATCAGCATAATCAGGAGATATATTATCTAGGTTTAAATATGAATCTTTTTGTTTAATATTTGAAGAAATAATATTTCCATTTTTTCTATAAATTAATTGCGGAATTGTATTAAATATTTCAGTCTTTGCTTTTAGGCCAT
>CAZGAI010000687.1:0-1713 GCA_964523175.1 uncultured Victivallales bacterium
TTGAAGTTACATTCATTTATAATACTATGATTTTTTTCGATATATTTCATTCGATATTTTTCCTGTGTTGAAGCAAATCCATATTTTATTCTTTTTGACTTCAAATATTTTATATAATTTCCTGTTCCTCTGATTATTTCTCCATCTAATTTGAACCATATATTTATTAATTCATACATAGTATATGGAAGTTTCCACTTCTTAATGAATGGTTTAAATTCTTCTATAAAGTCGGCTTTGCCTTCGGTACAAAGTGTAAATTTGTAGTGAAAGAATTCTTTGGTGTCCTCAATAAATAGATTATGATGTTTTTCAAGGTATTCCTTGAATTTCCATGGCTTAAAAAATACTCCATCTAAATCAAACAGTATTATATCAAATTTATTAATAATTTTCACATTACAAGCCTTTAATGCATGCTTTTATACAGTAGCCGCAAGCTGATTTTCGTCCAATAACCGGAATAAAATCAAGCCTCTTTGTATTACAGATAAATGTATCAAGTAATTTATCCTGCTTTACTCCCACATTCCAATTACAATTTTTAACAGCATTATATGGACATGCTCTAACACAGCTGATGCATGTGCCGCAACTACTTTTAGTAATAGGCTCAGCAGTAATAAAATCTGCATTTGTCAATACTGTACATAATTTGACTCCTGGACCATATTCGCTTGTTATCAGTAACGAAGATTTTCCGATCCAGCCCAGTCCTGCTCTTGTTGCGGCAAATTTATGAGAGAAACATTCTAAGTTTCTTAATTGTTTATTGTTTTTGATAGGGATAGCAATAGGGATGGTTTTATATTCATATTTCCAAAAATTTAAATGACTTGTTATAATATCAATTAATTTGTTCATAATAGGGTTTAAGGATGAAAGATGTTTATGAAAAGCTTCTTCATCGTTATCCAGATAATCTACTATTTTTCTGTCATATTTTATACATAAGGAAATAGCTGTTGGATATTTTTCGGATAATTCGGTATTTAGAATACTGATATCTCCGTAACCAACTAGAGATGCTCCACTATCTTTAAGAGCTTCTGTTAATATTTTCTGCTTTTTAATTATATAATCATTCATTAATTTCAAGTCTATTTTTTTATTAGCCAAAGGTAAAGAGGAGGTTATATAACTTTACTTTGCTGCTGTAATTATAGTATAGTTCTTGGAATACCATATTATTTTAATGCCTTTAAAACCTGTATCCTCTAGTAATTTTTGTTCATTTTCAACTGTGGTTGGTATATCAACATGATACTGTCCGCTTTTTACATCAAGCCCTATCCTTAGATATTTTTCATATTCTTCTAATTTTATTTTTGATTCCTCAATTGTAGAATAACGATCTCCGACAATAAGAGTTCCTTCAATTTTTAATGAGTTAAATATTTTGGTAAATAATTTCATTTTTTCATCATCAAGAAGATGATGGAGAGTTGCTGATGCAATAATATAGTCATAAATATCATCTTCGTATTTAAAGTCAAGATAAGAACAGCAAAAGGTGTTGAGTTGGCAGGTTGATTTATTTAATCGTTCTTTCAGAAGATTAAGCATCTCTAATGATAAATCTATACAGTCTATCTGAGCAAATGGTATTTTTTTTAGAATACTTTCAAACTCCAATCCTGTACCGCAGCCGATATTTAATACTCTTATTTTTTCTATTGTTGACGTTATTGGTTTTGATATTGCAATATAAAA
>CAZGAI010000688.1:0-1710 GCA_964523175.1 uncultured Victivallales bacterium
TTTTCTTAAAACAAATAAAAGGGACTAAAAATCGAGTTTAAGGCGGTTATATGCTGTTTAACTTGTTGTAATCAACCTATTGACAATAACATACCCGCGTACGACACCAAAAAACTCCAAAAAACTTCCAAAAAAACTGAGTATATGTTCCTGAAAAGAATAATATATCTTACATATAAGCAATTTTAATATATAGAAATACAGTAAAATTTTTATTTGCTTATGTGGTAGCTATATTTACATGCATGTGGCATTCTGTGTATAATATTTGGATGTATCTATTAATTTTATCCGCAGATTACACTAATTATGAACTTTATAATATAAACAAGTTTTGTTTAATAATAAACATATTTTGTAGTATGTTGGATTGTTTTGTTTTTTCTAGTAGAAGATACAATAAATAATCTTAGATTGTTGTAATTAATATTTTTCTGGTGTACAAGCAGCTTTTTAAAATAGAGGGGGAATCAAAGGCATTTATCCACAGATTACGCTGATTACACTAAGCGAACAGCTATGCTTCGGCACAGCTAATTATTAAGTCTGGTTGTCTGCTTATTTCATAATAATGAAATGCTCAGACAATCCGGTTTAAAACCTAAATAATCTGTGTTAATCAGCGTAATCTGTGGACAACAATAATTATTAATTTTTATATTAAAAAGAAAGAGGTTGAGTGTGGAAGAAAAAACAAGAACGAAAGAGAACTTAATTAAAGGTATATCTCTTGCAGTTATAATGCTATTGGCAACAAGAATCATGACACTGTATTATACAGATTTTATTTTTCTGAAGTATGTGTTTTTCGTTGTTCCGGTTTACTTCATAATATCCGGTGGGATATTGGGGGTTTTGCTGAAATATAACCCCGAATCCAAATACATAAAGCTTTTAGTAGTGGCCTGCAGTGTCAGCATATTTCAGATATTTTTTAAAAAAGGTATAAACATAAACTACGTATTAGCATTACAACTTGCTGTGCTGTTTTGTTTTCATTATCTGTATTTTATATTAGGATTTAGGTTCAGCATGATGATTATTTACTGGAAGAAGAAAGTGGATATACTGAACAGGCCTGTTTTGAAACTTTGGCCTCTGATTCTGCCTTTTATTTTATCCGTTCCGTTCTATCTCTATTTGACAATGCCTATAAAAGAGGGTGCTTATGCTTCTTATGCTGAAAGACTTCTGGAACAGAAATATAGCGAAAAATTCGAAATATCCAATATGCGTTTCCCTATAGAAAGCATCACCGGGCTATTAATCAATACTTATCCTTTTTCGTACTTTTATAATTTTTACCCGGTTAATAATCCTGACTTAAAGACTCACGGAATTATCAGTCCGTACAGGGGAAGTGATGAATGTATTGACGGATACGGGATTTTGGTCGCGTGTACTGAAATGAAGGCGATGATCAAACCGTATATTGATAAAATTGCCGATAATAATTATTACGAAGTACTTTTACAACCTAAATATTACAATAAGGAGAAAGGGAAAATAATATGGGACAAAAAAGTTGCGGACGAACTTTATTTATTGAAAATACCATTGAAAAAAGTTCTGAAAGATAAAAAGGGCAAATTTTTTATTTCTCTACAAGTCTACTACGCTTATGATATTACAGACGGAAACAAAGAAAAGGTTTTCAAAGATGTATACAGCCTATATCATTTTTTAGAGGAGAATGGTGTTAATACAGTT
>CAZGAI010000689.1:0-1702 GCA_964523175.1 uncultured Victivallales bacterium
GCGTGTGACTACCATTGTTCCTGTCTGGCCAATCTTACTCAGTATTGTATCTGAAAAACGATAGCATATATAAACAACTACCATCATTAGAATTATGCCCAAAGCAGCTCCGGAATATTGGAGAATGACGTGAAAACTGAAGCCTGAATCAATGTCCAGTGCGATTGCAATTGTAATTGCAATTGCCCCGGCCCCTGCAGTTATCGGGAGTGTTAACGGAAAAAATGCCGGGTCTTCACTTTCTGCGTGTTCCTCCTCCTCTTCTTCGGATAGTTTTGATTTGGCATTCAGCATCTGCCAGGCTGTAAAGGCTACTAGTAAACCGCCGGCAATCCTGATAAAGGGAAGTGTTAATCCAAAAAAAGATAGTGCCAATGGGCCTAAAAATAGTATAGCGATAAGTAAAGCGGCAGAGTAAACTGCTACTTTATATGCAAGTTTATGTCTATCCTGTGGTGATAAATGATCTGACATACTTAGAAAAACAGAGGACATACCGACAGGGTTGACAATCGGTAAAAGAGATAAAAAAATTAAAGATAAAATAGCAAAAAAAGACATTTTTATATTCCTGTATAATAGATTTATTTATTAGAAGTTCTTTCGATAAATAAATCTATTAACTTTTCTTATTTTTACAAATTAAGAAAAGAAGTAAAGTATAGCTAACAGGGATAATAGTTTGATCCACAATGTACATAAAACAACTGAATCTCTTTAAAATTTGTCTTTGGAAAAGATAAATTTTAAAATATAATTAGAAGGCCTGAAAAAATTAAATACTGGAACTATGGTATGTTGTATTTGAAACAAATATCAATTTAATCAAAGGCTTTATTAGCCTTATAATTATGAGGAATAACTATGTATAGAATTTGTAAAACTTTCTGGGTAGAAACCGGTCATTTTCTTTCCAATCAAAATAATAGCAGTAACTGTAAAATGCCCCATGGACATAGCCGTAAGGTTGAAATAATACTTTCATCTAAGGAATTGGATGAAAATGATATGGTTTGTGATTTTCAGGTCTTTAAATCAGCTTTTGGTGAGTATCTGGATTCGTTTGACCATGCGATGTGCATAAATACGGATTCTCCGCATTATGAATATTTTAAAAATAATTTCAGCCGAATTATTCCTTTTGAAAAAAAGGATCCCACATCTGAAGTAATATCTGAAGCTCTTTTTAATTTTTTTGATAAGGAACTGCAGGGCGATAAATTTTATGTTATTAAGGATGGCAGCAAGTATAAGATTAGTGAGAATGTAAATCTTGAAAGGGTGAGAATATGGGAAACTGCTTCCTGCTGGGCTGAATTCGATAGAAGTTGAAATAATTTAGAAGTTAGAAATGAGAATTTAGAAAACTATCAATCACCTGCGTAAGCTCAATTGAGCTATGCTGTGGCAGACTAAATCGCTAGATCATCAAATCACCAAATTATGTGGAAAAGTATGAACGAATATGATACAAAGAGAAATAGCTTTACAGTTTCATTGATGATGCTGATTTGTGCGTCGGCGCTTTGGGGTAGTACTTTTATTTTTACAAAAGTATTAATTGGTTATTTTTCAGTATCATATATTTTATTTTTCCGATCGGCTATTACTGCGGTATTACTATATTTCATGTTCATGAAGACTGTAAACAGGGAGTTCCCTAAGGCTGTCATGAGCCTTATAATGTGGGGCTTTTCTATTG
>CAZGAI010000690.1:0-1696 GCA_964523175.1 uncultured Victivallales bacterium
ACTGTAATCATTTTTTTACTATCCACGAATTATTTTTTATAAATTTCAACAAAATTTATAAAAGTATTATGTAATAACTCTTATAGGTTTTTAGTGTAATTGGTGTAATTGGTGGATAAAAAAAAGTTGTTTTAAAGGGTAAAATGAATATGAAACTTTATATTGACGGTGATGCTTTTCCTAAACAGCTTCAGCCCATAGTTCTTCGTGCCGTTGAACGACTCTCTATATTTACATTTGTAATAGCAAACAAACGTATTAATATTGGTGAATCAAAAAATATTACCTATATCAAAGTAAACTCCGGACCTGATGAAGCAGACCACAGGATTGTAGAGATGGTCGAAGAAGGGGATCTGGTCATAACTGCAGATATTCCTCTTGCTGACCGTGTCATAACTAAAAATGCTCATGCAATTAATCACCGCGGTGCACTTTACACAACTAATAACATTAAAAACTACCTGGCAATGCGTAATTTGATGCAGGATATTCGCGATAGTGGCGAACCAACTAAGGGACCGGCTCCTTTCAGTAAAAAAGATGCTCATGAATTTGCTAACCAGTTTAATAAATTTCTGACCCGTCAATCCGTCATCAAATAACAAAATAGAAGTTAAAGACCAAATATTGATGATTTTGCTACAGAGCGCTGATCTTCGGTTTATCGAAGAAACTTAATGAATATTGAAGACAAAACATTGAAGAACCCACCCCTTAATCCCCTCCTGGGAGGGGAACTAAAAGGGGTGTGTGATGAGCATCAAGAATCGAATATCTAAGAATTAGTTTCTGGAGAGGTAATCTATGCTCTGGATACAAATTTTCCGGTTTCGGTATCAATCTTTACCATTTCCTCATTTTTCATATACTCAGGTACCTGTATTTCTAATCCGGTTTCAGTTATTGCAGGTTTTGTTCTGGCTGTAGCCGAAGCTCCTTTTATTGCAGGGTCACATTCAACCAGTTGGAGAACTACAGTAGCCGGAGGTTTAATTGCAACGATATGTCCTTCCAGCAGAAGGGCAGTTATATCTTCCATTTCTTCTTTTAAATATGGAAGTTGTTCGGAAATATCTTCAGTGTTAAGTTCATACTGTTCGTAGTTCTCAATATCCATAAATGCATGGTTATCTCCCGCAGCATAAAGGTATTGAACTTCACGCTTCTGAAAATCCGGTTCCTTAAACTGGTCATTCCCATTACAGGTTAGATCTACTTTTCCTGTTTTTATCAGATTCTTTGCCCGAATTTTAAACAGTGTGCTTCCACCGCGTGCTGTTGGGGTATGCTTATTAACATTCTGAACTATGTGCGGTACGCCGTTAACGTCTATGACTGAACCAGACTTAACTCTATTGGCAGTAATCATGTTTTATTCCTTAATTATATATTAAATCAATTATTTATAATAAATTCAAAATATCGTTTCATAGAACTTTTACAAGTAGTTCATACTCTAATAATCAGAAATCGGTTCTGAAATAACACCTCCGCCTTATAACAACCTTTATAGGAAAAAAGCGTTAGCAGTCTGACCTAACTCGTTAATTATTTGATCAATATCTGCTATTGATAATTCCGGGAATTTCCCCTTTATTATCTTAACCTCCTTCTTGTTTAAAATGCAACGATTGAACAATTATACCGTAAACGGTAGAGTATTATCGCTTCGCTTTGCCGCATTTAAAGCTAA
>CAZGAI010000691.1:0-1688 GCA_964523175.1 uncultured Victivallales bacterium
AACCATTATAGAAAAAAACAAGTTTTTTCAAGCGTTCTGAATAGTAACGAAAAATATATTAAAAAGCACTTCAGGATATATGTCATGGAGATGGGTGGGATGTATACTTTGCTGAAAAATTGGCTCTTTAAAATATTGCTGATATGGCGTTAGGCAAAGCTACTCTCAATAAGATATTTTCAGGTTATAGTCGATAAGCTTTTCTCTTTTTTTTCGATTATTTCTATGTTTTTTGCTTTGAAAGAATCAGTAATTAGAATATTATAATAGTCCTGAAAAGTTAAAATCATGGCAGTTGTAGCTCAGTTGGTTAGAGCGTCTGGTTGTGGTCCAAAAAGTCGCGGGTTCGAATCCCGTCTACCGCCCCATTCTTTAGCCTCAAACCGCCAACACTTCATTTAACGGATTTGGCGAGTGTTAAGATATTCCGGAGAATAGTTGCGAATAGATTTAGACTTATCTTTTAGACTGGAAATGTCAGCTTTTGTTCTAGTGCCTCAAATAATAAATAAGAGGCACTAGTATGAGACTTGGATATTTGGAAAACATGACTATCGTCATGAACTCTCACGCTATGAAGCAGCATTGAATCGTAATGTCAGAGTTACTTCTGAATTATTAATATAATTTAATTACATATTTTACTTATTCTGCCAGCACAGCGTTTATAGTTAAGGTTGAAGGGTTATTCTCCACGGGGAAACTTATACTAATAGTAAATTTCATATTATCAGTATTGCACTTACCAGTGCCAGTGTAACCTGGAAGCTTAGTACCCCAGTCAAAATGGTAAACTTTATTGCTGTCTACTGTAACGTCCATTGTTTTAATGTCCATGTTAACGATATTGCTAGACGTTATTATTGCCGAAATTGTTACATTTCCCACGTTCAACGTTATAGGTATTGAAGACGCACTGTAGGGCACAGTAAATTTTGTTGGGGTAGTTACTTTGTTTCCATTCATTTCTGCTGTCACAGCAGGATTTGGAATATTTCCTGTTATCAACACATTCAGAGGTTGATTATATGCGACTAATTGCGAACATCCGATAAACATCATCATCATTACAATTAACAAATTTTTCATACTCACTCCCAGTATTTATTTTTGGGTCTTCTACGTTTTAATCAAAAGATAATAAAAAATTTCAAAACTCCAAAATCCCCCTAAATATCCTTTAGATTAACCTATAAAGATGTTTATAAGGTATTTCGATACTCTTGTCAAGATGCTTTATGAACTCTTATTGTATTTTTTCCATTTGAACTATTTCACCTCTTCATAATTATCTGTAAAAATCTCATATTTTCACAGGCTGCAGATTTTTATGATGAACCCAATTATATAACCGTAGAGAATGCGGAGAACATAGATAGTGCCTGTGCTGAAAGCACATAAAGTTTTTACATTTTGGTGTCGTACGCGCACTTGTTATTGCCAATGAGTTGATTGCATCAAATTGAATAGCATATAACCGCCTTAAACTCGATTTTTAGTCCCTTTTATTTGTTTTAAGAAAATTTTTATTTATATCTGCTCCAGAATTCTTTGCTGCTTCGGGTATGACCGCTCAATGTATAAGTGCTGTTTTCCTCCTTGACCGTATAATTGTCAATATTTGATATTTTAAGTTTTCTGTTTCCAATAAGTTCGTGATATCCGCAGTGCTTCCATTCTCCCGGATG
>CAZGAI010000692.1:0-1674 GCA_964523175.1 uncultured Victivallales bacterium
ATAATTATATTTAATAAGCGTGGAAAATCTTTTTCAAAGTTTATACTTAAATACTTTAGCAATACCTTACTAAAAAAATTTGGGTTTTGGTTAAATTTGGGTGATATAATGTTTTTTGTGTGTAAAAAAAAGTGATTATAATTGAACACAAATACTGACTGTAGAAATGGTTACAGACTATGAGTAGGCCACAATGGGTGAACTTGGTTGATATCAATAAATAAACTAGCTGTTTATAGCCAGACTAAAGAAAATAAGATGAAAACTGAAGGTGATAAAGGGCTTAAATGCCCTGTTTGCAGACATAACGCCGCTTTTTACAGAAAGCTTGAAAAAACCACATTGTTTTATTGCTGTAATTGTACTCATCGTTTTACTGATATTGCCATTATTGATAGCAAAGAGGAGTACTCAGAGGAGTACTATGAGAAAAAACATGCTAACTGGTTTGATAATCCTAATATTAGTTTGTTTGACTACATCTACTCTCAAATTGAATCTCTAGGCCTAAAAAATCCATCTGTATTGGATATAGGATGTGGTAATGGTGATTTCCTAAGACATTTATATTCAAAATCGGATGCTCTTCAGTTGATAGGGATTGATTACCATGAAAATAAACCTCTTAAAGGCATTGAATTTCTATGCGGCGATATATTTAAAACTGATTTTGATAAAAAGTTTGATGTTATTGTTAATTTAGCAGTGATAGAACATGTTTGGGATGTACACTCTTATATGGAACGTTTAAGTCAACTTTGTAATGATGGGGGGTTGGTTATCACTATGACAGTTAATGATAATAGCCTTGTTTATATAGCTTCACGCATTATCCATTCATTTGGGTTAAAGGCTCCCATGGAACGTTTATATGAAAAACATCACCTGAATCATTTTTCTAGTGGATCACTTGAATATCTGCACCAGCACGCAAGTCTGGATGTGATAGATAGGTATTTGACAAGGTTGCCCGTTAAAACGGTAGATATGCCTGATAGTAATTCATTTATTACTTTAATTTACAAAACATCCTTAGCGGTATTGTTTAAATTGGAGCGGATATTAAAACAACCTATTCTACAGACTATAACGACTAGAAGATTTAGCGTTAAAATATAATATTGATTTACATAGGCCCAATCTAAATAGCATTCAACTTGTTGATCATAACGAATATTTAGCTAATGATATTTTAACAAAAGCAGACAGGATGACTATGGCTCATGGGTTAGAACTTAGATCTCCATGGCTGGATTATAGAATAGTAGAATGGGCAGCGGAACTTCCTGATAACTTAAAATTGAAAAAAAATATTTCAAAAAAAATATTAAAACGTTATATGCTGAAAAAATTTCCTTCTAAAATAGTTAACCGTCCCAAACAGGGTTTTAGTATTCCTATACACGATTGGATAAGAGGACCGCTAAGACCAATAGCTGATGATTTATTTTCAACTAAAAGTATTAATGAATTAGGTTATCTGAATTCCTGTGAAATTCAAAAATTATATATTAAACATCAAAAAAAAGCAATATGGTTTTGAACTATGGGGATTAATGGTTTTAATTATGTGGCATAGAATATTTATGATTGAACCTTTTAGTAAAAAGTTAGATTTGTAGAAATAAAATGTCTAAATTCCATTACTACACTCAGAAACTTAACACTATTCCT
>CAZGAI010000693.1:0-1674 GCA_964523175.1 uncultured Victivallales bacterium
GGTTGACACACCTAAAGAAGGGAAAAATCATTCTGGTGCCGGTTGGGTTTTAGGTAAAAAAGATTCAACAGGAAAAGAAATACCAATTGCACATCCAAATAGCCGATATACAATGCGTTTGGAATATCTTATGAATATTGATCCAGTTTATAATGACAAAGATGGTGTTGTTGTAGATGCAGTTGTTTACGGTGGACGTGACAGTGACACAACAGTTCCTGTTGAAGAATCAAAAAACTGGAAAGAAGGTGTTATACTTAAAGCGGTTACTCTAGAATCTGAAACTACTGCTGCAACTCTTGGACAGGCAGGTGTTCGGGTTCCATGTATGATGGCTAATCTTGACTTTATCAGTTATCCAATAGGCGACTACATTAATAATAATGTTAAGTTTGTCGATGGAATGGAAAAAGTTCCTAATGTCTTTTCAGTTAATTATTTTCTAAAGGATGAAGAAGGGAATTTCTGCACAAGCAAGCTTGCTAAAAAAGTATGGATGCACTGGGGTGAAGGTCGTTGTAATAATGAATATGGCGCTAATGAAACTCCTACCGGATTTATTCCCAAATATGAAGATTTAAAAAATCTATTCAAATCTCTTCTTGATGAAGATTATACTGAAGAAGAATACAAGTATCAGTTTAGTTTCAGATGCAGTGCCTGGGTAAATAAACTCCAACGCTCAACTGAAAACTTTAAAAAGAATTATCCTGCAACACCGCAATACGTCTATGAAATGTGGAATGAGTTTATTGCAAAAATTGAAGACGCTAAAGCAAAATACGGAGATTTAATCTTACCGGGAAACTATAAAGGATAAAAAATTTGTGACATAAAAAGGCTGGAACATACTTTCAGCCAATCGGGAGCCTGACTTTAAGTTTAAGGCTCCTTTTTTATTGCCTCATAGGTCTTTTTTTTCGAACTTTTCAAGTAGTTTATGCTGTGCTTGAGCGAACCTTTTTATATATTGAAGATAATCCTTATGCGTACCTTTAATAAATATAGGAATTAAATATGCACAAAGAACAAAAATCAGCAATATGAATAACCCGGGCTTATTATGGGTTGAAATTAGCGTAGATCCTTCAGAGATGAATATTAATAGTGCCAGGCAGAAAACATCCAGCATGTTGAATAGAGAGACTATTTGAATTAAACGTCCCATTCTGTAACTGTTTACCGGTTTTAGCTTTACAGTCCACATTATTAATAGTCCAAGTATGTGCAGCAACGGGCAGATTATAAGTGTGAAAAGGACAAAGAATGCTAACAATAGGCTTGTATTCCAAAGGGTTATTGCTGAGGTAGCTATGCTGTATTCATTGCTAGCAAAGAAAAAATCATTAATTTGGATTATTGGAGTATTAACTGCCATAATCAGCGTAATTAAGGAAACTATTAATATTGAAATGACCAGTGTACGGCGTTTAGTACTTGCCTCTTCAAATCTTTTAATAAACAATTTATTCTCAGACTTGGTATCAATACCTTTTTTCAATATTATTCTTTCAATTATTAAAGCACATGACATACTCATAAATATTGCAACGAGAAAGAAATATACTCCAATTTTAAGTGTAGAAGTTATCATAAACTGATTATTTGTCATAACAATAAGTATAATTGTCATAAAAATATCCAGCATAGACCACTTACCCAATGGACCAATAA
>CAZGAI010000694.1:0-1668 GCA_964523175.1 uncultured Victivallales bacterium
AGATAATTTGAGATTACAATTCACATTGCTGCATTTTCATTCAGTTTCAGTATATGCTAATGATAAAGTTAATTACACTGACTCTCTAAAGAAATATGGATTTGATAAATTTGAGCCTGATGGAGACAAATTTGGTGAACCTGATCAGGGATATGATACAGATAACTATACTAAAAGCGAAATTATCCGCTGGATGCGTACAAACGCGGACAAACTTGAGACTAAAGGTAAACCATGGTTTACGGTTCTGAGCTTAATAAATCCTCATGATATTATGTATGCTGATGCCAACCTCCCGGGAGAAACAGTACAAAAGTCGAAAATAGATGCTAAAATCACCCTGCCCCCTGACAACAAACTTTATAATAAGAAATGGAAATTTGAACTTTGGCCCAGCCTGGAACAGCTTGTTGAGGCTCCAAACAGACCTAGTGCCCAATTGGAATACCTCATCGGCTGGTCAGAATATTTAGGATTTATACCCAACACTAGAAAAGATATGTGGACAGTTTTCTATAATTTATATCTGAATCTGATAAAGGGAAGCGATAGAAATATCATGCAGGTTTTGGATACTCTGGATGACCTTGACCTCTGGAAAAATACAATTGTAATATTCACTGCAGACCATGGAGAACTCGGCGGTTCTCATGGTGGTCTGCGTGGCAAAGGACCCTTTCCCTATGAACAGATGTCCCACGTACCTATGGTAATAGTTCACCCTGACTATAAGGGAGGTAGATCATGCAAATCGATTACATCTCATGTTGACATTATTCCAACACTGGTAGGACTGTCCGGCACTACTGCTGAAAAGAAGAAAAAACTTCTCAAAGGACTGCCTGGACATGATTTTTCCAAACTTCTTAAATCACCTGAAGATTCACCTCTTAATGCAGTAAGGGATGGAGTCCTTTTCAATTATGCAGGGCTGTTAACTGTAGATGCAGACTATATAACATTGGCAATGGCCTATTGTTCAAAAAGCAAATACCCTCCTCCATTGAGCAAAAAACATCCTGATTTGAGCAATCGTGGATTTTTAAGTTTTGTATTTGACGGAAGGTATAAGTATACCCGCTATTTTGCTCCGAATAAATACAATACACCCAAAACACTAAAAGAAATTTTCATGTATAATGATGTCGAGCTTTTCGACCTGAAAAATGATCCAGGAGAAATTAATAATCTGGCAGTCTATCCAGAAGCACAAAAGAATCTAATACTCAGAATGAACAGCCTTCTTAATAAATTGATTGAAAAAGAAGTAGGAGCAAATAACGGAAATTTCCTGCCGAAACCTATACCTTCGTTAATAAAAAAAGCAGAACAAACAAGTAAATCATCAAAATATTAGGTCTCATGAAAGGCCTTGAACCAACAATGTGGGTTGAACTGTTTATCAATAACAATACGGTACGGTAGATTTTTGAGAGACAGTATTACATGCATACAAACAAAAAACCCGCTCAGATAAACTGAACGGGTTTGAATTATATATCAATAGCTAAAAGGAGTCTAACGACGTTTTGATGATTTAGCCAATCTGCGTTTTACTTCGCTGGGTTTTTCATAGTGACGTCTGTTACGGATTTCTTTGAGAGTACCTTATTTGTCAAGTTTTTTCTTTAAACGACGAAGGGCTCTGTCAATTGTTTCTCCTTTTTT
>CAZGAI010000695.1:0-1649 GCA_964523175.1 uncultured Victivallales bacterium
ATGTTGAAGAAGGCGATCAAGTATAGCTCCTGCAGTTGGAACATCCCCAATAAGCAGTACCTGTGGTAAAGTTCATACAGATAACTGGGTGTGCCAGGTTAGTAAAGCTCTTTTGGAAGGCATGATTTACAGACAAAGATTTATGGAATCTATCAAGCGTGATCCTATTATTTGTCCTTGCTGTGGGGCAGAAATGGAACTGTTCAGGCTGTGGCATCCCAAATATGGAACGTTTTATGAAGGATTTGATGATTATTATGATAAATCGCATACAAGTCCTATTGCAGATAATAAAGTTTTTGGATATAATGAGGTTTTCGGATATAATAAAAGTTTCGAACAGCTTATTCTGTTAAGTTAGAATATTAGAATCGGATTACTTGACTCAAGAAAGGAATATGTCTATGAAAAGGGCGCTATATGTATTATTGGGTTGTTGTCTCCTGCTCTGATTGGCTCCTCGGCAGGGAAAAATAACCTTTGAATATAATGGGCTTTTTTGTACCCGTGGCGTAGACTACGGCATGCATGGTAAAACTTCTACCTGCGTATTTAGGAAACGGCCTAAGGGCTTAGTTTTCTCGCAGGTTACCGCCTTGAAGGACGCTGGAGATAATAATAATGAACTCTAAATTTAGGAGAAAAGGAATTATTTATGGAGAAGATATCACTTGAGAAACAAGCCTTGCTATTGAATAAGGAAGTATATGAACGAAAAAAAATTGAGAAAGAACAGCTATTACACCAGAATAATTTAGAAGAGCTGGTAAATGAAAAAACAAAAGAGCTTCAAATAAAGAATCTTAAATTGGATTATTTATCAAAACCTGACCCTTTAACCGCACTTCCAAACAGGGGGGCATTCGTGGCAGAAATTAGAAAAACACTTGCTATGTCAAGAAAACATAACAGAAAATTTGCCCTGGTAATGATAGCTGTTAATAATTTTAAATATATAAATGATATTGACGGGCACAATTTTGGTGATTTGGTTCTTAAAGATGTTTCAATGAAGCTGCAAAGGTCAATAAGAGAAGAAGATCATGTCGCTCGTCTCGGCGGTAATGAATTTGCCATAATATTAACAGAATTAAATGAGGATTCCAATGCTGTTATTGTTGTTAATAAACTCCTCTCTTATTGTCAGTCAAATCCTTTAATATTAAATGATATCCGCATTGATATATCACTCAGTTTGGGGATTTCATGTTACCCGTCATGTGGAAAAACGATAGAAACACTTCTCAAGCAAGCCGATATTGCAATGTGTAAAGCAAAAGATACAGGACTGAATACTTATAGATTTTTTATGAAAGAAATGGATGCTTATGTAGAAAGACGCACCATAGTCAAAAAAGAACTCCAGCAGAAAAACAAATTATCTCTGCATTACCAGCCTATTGTAAACATGAAAGAAAATAAAATTGTAGGCGTGGAAGCATTGCTCAAGTGGAATGGTCCGATTTTGGGTGAAATCGGTACTGAAGAGTTTATTTCTATAGCAGAAGAAGAATCTACTTTGATACAGGAAATTGGATTATGGGTAATAGAAGAAGTATGCAGAATAACAGAGAAACCAAAAAAACGGGGATTAGTGTTAGCATTTTTTCAAAGCACCCTAATATCCATTAACCGATATTCCTAGGATT
>CAZGAI010000696.1:0-1647 GCA_964523175.1 uncultured Victivallales bacterium
AAAAAAAACTTATTGGGTTCGAGACCATATATTAATGTATAAAGATATCTATTATGGATTCGTTTCAAAGATCAATAATATCGATTAAATGATAGTTTCTGCGAATATATTATTTAATAATTTCTCTTACTGTGAATTAAAGTGGATTTAAATATAAAAAACAATATATTGTCTATTATAAAAATTATAAAACTGAATGGCTAATTAATTGTTCCAGCCTGAAGCCTAAACTGCTCTTTGCAGGACTTTAAACCTTTAGTTCAATTTTCCATCTCAGCTGGATTAGGGTTTACTTTGATGAATAACAAAAAACTTAAAATATGTCATGTTATTACAAGAATGATAGTTGGAGGCGCGCAGGAAAATACTCTCCTGTCAGTAATCGGCCAAATAGAAAAAGGACATGATGTAACACTCATAACCGGACCTTCCCCGGGACCTGAAGGCGAACTTCTAAAACAGAGTGAACTAATATCAAAATATGATATAAAAATCATTAAAACTCCCCATCTGGTCAGAATGATCGACCCTATCAGAGACTTTTTGGCATATAACTACTTAAAAAATATGTTTTTAAATAATAAATTTGATGTAGTACATACGCATAGTTCGAAAGCAGGCATTATCGGTAGAACGGCCGCATGCGCTGCTAAAACACCTTACATTGTGCACACAATACACGGACAGGCATTCCATAAATATGCAAATCCATTAAACAACTGGTTCTATAAAAAACTTGAATGGTGGGCAGCAAAGCGCTGCCATAAAATCTATGCAGTAGCCCAAGCAATGATAGATCAATGCACTGATGCCCATATTTCAAGACACTCCAAATACAAAGTAGTTTACAGTGGAATGGAACTGGAACCTTTTTTAAACAGTATTCCCGATTCGGCATTACGCCATGAGCTTGGGATACCGGAAGATTCCCCTGTTATCGGAACAGTAGCCAGGCTTTTTCCCCTAAAAGGTTATGAATACTTTATTCCAACAGCCGCTATTATAGCTAAAAAATATCCCAACGTAAAATTTCTGGTAGTCGGAAACGGATCTCTGAAAGAGAAGATAGAGAAACAAATTGTTAAGCTTGGGATAAAAGATAATTTTATCTTTGTCGGGTTAATTTCTCCAAGTGAAATTTATAGATATATCAGCTTAATGAACGTCCTCGTCCACCTTTCATTGCGAGAAGGACTTCCAAGAGCTGTCGTCCAGGCACTGGCTTCCGGCAAACCTGCTGTCGGGTATGAGCTCGATGGAACTCCTGAAGTGGTTATTAATGGAAAAACAGGGTATACCGTCAAACCTAAAGAAATTAATGCTGTCGCAGATGCGGTTTTAAAACTGATTGAAAGCCCAAAACTGGCAGAAAAATTGGGTAAAAGAGGTAGAGATATTGTCAAAACTAAATTTGACTGGAAACGTATGGTTAATGTTCTAGAAAAAGATTATTATGAAGGCTTAAAAGAATACAAAAATATGTGGAAGAAATAATTTGGAGACATTTTATTTATTCTATCTTGATTTATTTATCAATGCCGTTAAGTTATTAGCTCTTTACCAAAAGCAATGCCCGGTTGTGTAATGGTAGCACAAGTGGTTCTGGTCCACTTAGTCGAGGTTCGAGTCCTTGCCGGGTAACCATTT
>CAZGAI010000697.1:0-1633 GCA_964523175.1 uncultured Victivallales bacterium
TTTCAATAGAAAAATAGATACATATAATAGTTTAAGCAGCCCCCCCTATAAACTGATCAACTCTAGTATAACATGTCACACAGCAATACTGTAAAAAAATGAAACTAAACTTTAAAAAAATATTACTTATCTGTCTACTTTGCATAACAGCTATAGTAGCAGCTTCATATTTCTTCTTAACAAGCAACATTTTTTTATCTAGAATTGTTGTTCCGGCTTTAGGTCGATACTTGATAAAAGCCGATTATACAACAGAACATGTAAAGTACAATCCCTTTACTTCATATCTGGAAGCAAAGGGGGTTCTGGTTGGCGACAGCAATAATCCTTTCCTTACAGCAAAAAAAGCATCCTGCTACGTTAATGTCTTTTCTCTCCTTAACTCAACGTTAGAACTCAATTTCAGAGATATATACATAGAGGACATAGATATCAACTTCATCAAAAGAAAAGGAGAGAAATGGAGTATTCCATGGATGTATAAAACAGTCCCCCCGGACGAGGTATTGAAATTTGATGTAGATTTTACAAATATTAATATTACAAATATGAATATTAAATATCTGCAGGACATAGGATATGGCAAATATCCATTGGAAGCTGAACTAATTGGGCTTAATGTCAGCTCTGAGCGCATAAAAAATGGACAGCTAGCGTTTTTAAAATACGCAGGAAAAATCAACATCATCTCCAGTGTAACAGGCATTGAAAACATTGGGAATATTTACGGGACAAACAAAGTAAACCTTGCCGAATGGAGTGCACCCTCACAAGTCAGCATAGGAGCTGTAATTACAGATATATATACCGGCAAGGAATATCCTAAGATACCAAATCGTACAATATTATTTGACCTCGATATAATAAGACAGTTGGAGAACCCTTTAAAGAATAACATGAATCTGCAAATAAAAGATATTATCAATAATAAACTGGATTCAGCACTCAATGCTTCCGGTCAGATGAATTTTTATCCTTTTAACTTCATTACAGATATTAATGCTAATCCAATACACGCACCGTCTCTTCGAGTTTTTAATAATGTTTTGGGAAATTATGACCTCGGCAATGCTACATTCTCTTATTTAGGCAAATTATTCGCATCACGTGAAAATTTCAGATCATCAGGTAAGCTATCTCTTACCAATGCCGTTCCTACAGCAAACAATATCCCGTTAACATCAGGAATCCCCTTAGACCTTTTACTGAATTACAGTTTCGATTTGGACTATGCTAAACAAATCGCGCTGATAAAAAAACTGAATTCGGTATTAATAAACCAAAAGGAAGAATTAGTTAAGATAGCACTGGATAAGCCAATGCCTATTAATTATGGGAAAGACCTATCTGCTAAGTCAAGTCCTCCACCAACAATCAATATCCGTACAACAGACCTACACTTGGGCATTCTTAACAAGACAATAGGCGATGAAGTACAAATACTTTCTGGTGTACTAGACTCAAATATAAATTTAGCTATTGCCCCAAATAGTAAAATTTTAATCATAAAAGGCGAAACTAAAACTAAAGATGTAATACTGGATGTAGTAAAAACAAATAAATTGATAAATTTAAATTTTAATCAGCAGATAGATATTGAACTAGAAAACTTTAAGAATCTGAAGTTCAATAA
>CAZGAI010000698.1:0-1630 GCA_964523175.1 uncultured Victivallales bacterium
AATATGGGCGATTAATTACACAAACCATCCCATTCAAAGTACTGAGCTCTGGTATATCAGATATTTCACTTTCCTTCACTCCTAAAACTTTAGCTAATTGCAGTATTCTTTTAGGAGAGGGAATAGATTTCCCGTTTTCCCATTTTGAGATTGACTGCCTACTGATGTTTGCTGCATTTGACAATGCTTCTGATGACCATCTTTGGCTTTTTCTTATTGATTTAAATTTTTCTCTATAAAACTTCATTTTTTGTAATACTTCATATTAGCTTATTAAAAAGTCTGTTACAGGCAGCGTGAATACATTTGGAATGAAGATATTTGGAATTTGTGGCATAGCTGGAATAGGCAAGCCAGCCATTTATGATAAAACTATGATTCCTCCTTCGCTAAAGCTATG
The DNA here is from genome assembly GCA_964523175.1 of uncultured Victivallales bacterium. Lineage (GTDB taxonomy): Bacteria > Verrucomicrobiota > Lentisphaeria > Victivallales > GWF2-38-69. Next base: position 401 of record CAZGAI010000698.1, read on the forward strand.
GAGGACAGGCCGCAGAATATCGAATATTTTGACTTTCTTGGATTTAACATAAGCGCGGACGGGCTGAAAGTGGCAGAAAGGAGTGTTCGGAACTTCGTTGAACGTATTGCAATGAAACTGTCGGACTGCAAAGACTCCTATTCTGAGGCATATCTGTTCAGTAATGCAGTTACGGCTTACGGCTAAGGATGCGTGTCGGGATTAACAAGAAAAGGAGATTTATCCATCCCCGACTTTGTCTCAGTCTACGTTCAGCGATGGATTAGATGGATAAAATCTATTTATGGGAAAAAATTTACGATACAGCCGACCAACTCTGTGCATGATTCGCGTAGCGACTAAAATGCAATGCGCGAGTGGGTCCAACGCCTCGGTGAACAACAAATGCTCAGCTGGCGGGGATGCCGCAGATGAAGAGGATTGCCATTTGGGTGATGCTCCAGGCGCCGATAGCTGGAGCTTTTGGCCAGACTCCAACTGTTATATCGGCAATGCCGCTGGGCAGGATTGCATGAGTGGTGGGGGGGGGGGGTTGGCACGCTTGCGGAGTTGGCAATAGCGTGACCTAGCTTACTAGGCACTAGAACTTTTGCAGATAAAACTACATACATATAAAAATAGTTTTATAACAAAAAAATGAAGGACTAAAATTGTGAAACCTATAACGTGTGTTAAAGCTAAATTCTATGTCTTGACGGTAATTTGCTGTCTTATTTTTAAAACATCCAGTTGTAAAAAACTCCTCAATGGCAAGTAGAAACACCGGAAGCTACAGTCGTTAAAGTCAAAAAAGAAAAGATTAGAAGCAGGAGTGAATATATTGGACAAGCAGTAGCATGTAATTATGTCTACCTGTATGCCAGGATTAAAGGTTAAAAAAAAGAAATTTTATTGAAGGGCAGTATGTAAAAAAAGGACATATAGAAAAAGGAATAACTTGGAATGTTCCTAACTATCCCAGGATTTGCGATAGTTTATTTCGTATGTTCAAAATATAATCCGTTTTATCTGTGCTTTTGGGTAGTGTCCAAAGTTTACAAGCATTCCTAACTGAAGTCCTTTCACTTTCAAGTAATTAAAAATCTGCGCTTCATGCTCCAACGCAATTTCTTTTACCGCTTTCAGTTCAATAATAATTTTATCATAACAAATAAAATCTGGTCTATACCTTTTCTCAAGCTCCTCACCTTTATAACACAATTTCAATTTTTGCTGTGAAGTGTAATGAAT
>CAZGAI010000699.1:0-1629 GCA_964523175.1 uncultured Victivallales bacterium
TTCTTCATTAGTAGCTAATGCATTCATTACTGAAATTATTTATAGGTTCCCTGGATTTGCAAGGTATAGCATGAATGTGATTTTGATCAAAGATCCATACGGTATTGTTTCAGTTACTTTTTTAATTGGTTATTTTGTCTTCTTATTAAAATATATTATTCCTTAATATATCGGTAGTATAAAATTAGTCTATTTTATACACAAAAAAAATATTAAATATCTAATAAAATCAAACATATTGATAATACTAGTGAATTATATTATAATTAGTCGTATTATAATTAATAGTTTAGTTATAAACAATCTTTATTATTAACAAATTCATTGAAAGGGTTATTTTATGAGCTTTACACCAGAACACATGAATGCAACTGCTGAAGACTTTCAGGGCAATAATGGTATCGGAAGATATGTTTTTCTACCAGGTTCTGATGGACGTGCCAAGCAAATTTCTGAATACTTTACAGATGTTTCTGTAAAAGAACATTCAAGAAGGCATAATATTTATAAAGGCACCCTTGAACATAATGGAATAAAAATTGATGTAGCAGCTGTATCAAGCGGAATGGGGACTCCTAGTCTGGATATTATTGTTAACGAACTTTTCCGACTTGGTGTTAAACGTTTCTTAAGGATTGGAACAGCAGGTTTATTACAGCCTAAGTATATGAAAGCAGGAGATTTTGTTATTGGTACAGGCGCAGTAAAAGATGATGGGGCAACTCAGAATTATGTATTACCTGAAATTCCTGCAATAGCTTCGATGGATTTAATATTAGCAGCAAAGAGAGCTGCAGAAGTCCTGAACGTTGCTTCCAGAACTCATACAGGAGTAATGCATTCAAAAGCATCTTTATATGCGAGAGAGTTTAAAACAGGTCCACTGGCTGAGGAAAATTCAAGGTATATGAAAATTCTAGCTGATTCAGGTGTGCTCGCATCTGAAATGGAAGCTTCAATGCTCTTTACTTTGGCAACACTTTTTAATCATCAAATGCAGTTGGAAAAGCAGTCCAGCGCCCCTTCAAACCAGGTTAAAGCTGGGGCAATTTGCCTGATTCTAGGTGAAGGTGATGACTTTGGAACCCCTGAAATGTTAAAGAAAAATACTCTTCAGGCAGTAGAACTGGGTCTTCAGGCATTTCGTGAACTGGCCGCAAATGAACTATCTTAGTCTTATTTGAAGACAAATGAATATGAAGCTATTAGTGGTTGATTTTAATTCAATCACTATTAGCTTTTTCTAAAGGTTTAGCTATTTAATGGAATAGTTTGAAAAAAGATTTATGGATTTAGCTAGTGAGGCGATACGTGGTTTTGAACAGGGAGGAATACTAATAGGAGCAGTGCTCGTTCATAAGAGCAGAATTTATTTAAAAAAAATCTATGACGTGAAAGTATTGCTATTTTAAAAACATACTCATTTATTGATAGTGTTTTGATTCTGATTATTTTTATTATCCGCAGTATGGGCAGCCTGAGCTGTTGTATTAGGAAATTACCTCAGTTTAACTTGATATATTTTAATTGATTTAAGATAAGGGAAATAGTTATTATGATGAAGCAGGCTCTTTTATATGGTTTGACTGCAGCTGTATGTTTCGGAGTAAATGCAATTTTTTATAAACT
>CAZGAI010000700.1:0-1624 GCA_964523175.1 uncultured Victivallales bacterium
TTTCAGCATTACTGATTGTTATTCAACTACATACGCGCGTACGACACCGTTTTATTTTCGTTTTACTTTTTCTCTTTATTACTGTTAATTTTCTGAGCAAAAGAATGAAGGTCGCTATCAGCTTTTATCTCAGCTTTAATTGAACCATCGTCCTCGAAAAATATTTTGCCAAGATTTTCTTTATCTTCTATTCCATTAATTTGACCCAGTTTATCAGCTAAGTATGAAAGATCACTTAATATGTTTGCAGTTTTGTCTGTAAGGTTTGTGCTCATTGTTTAAGCTCCTTTTTTAGTATTTAGCTTTTGCTCTGTATCTTTTATCCAACGTTCGTTTTTTGAGTCCCACTTTTCAAAATAATTTTCTATATCTTTCCACGTTCTTATTTTCCAAATACTTTGTCCTATCGCTATTGAATATTTTTTTTCCTCCAATATTTATCTTCAAATCTATTGCCTTCGTTCCCATATACATCTTTAATCGTTTCTCCTCCAAGAATATCTGCCGGATAAAAATACATGACTATATTCATATAGCCAAACTTTTTCTTCTTAAGAAACTCAACAAGATTAAATACTTTTTTGAATATTGTTTCTTTGTTTAAGTTTGTCACGTCGAAGGCGTAGGAAATGTGAGTGCTAAAATAAATTTTATCAGGATATTTAATAAGCATTTGTTTTGGTGTGAGCATATTCCTTCGCACATCCGCTAATAACTTCTTTTCAGGGTCATCTTTTGTGGCCGGATCACAGGCAGCAGTAAAAAAATTATTTTTAGAAATAGCATCTACATATGGTTTTATTAATAATTCTGTTTCTCTACTGTTTTTGGCTAACTTATACATATCTCCGATACCGTTTTCATAGAGTCTGAGACCGGCAAAAACCGGGAATTTAAATTCAGGATCGACTTTTGGAGATGCATCAAATGTATAAGTTCCTGTTGCCCAGATATAATGTCCGTTTGTTACTGTAAATTTCTTATTATATTTCTCCTGCAGGTATGAGGCAACAGTTTGTTCTGCTTTATCCATTCGATACTGTCCCCAAAAATACACCCCGCCGATTATTCCACCTATTGCAAGCACAATTATTAAGAATACAATTAAACAGCCTTTCAAACAACCTTTTCTTTTTACTTGTTTTTCTTCCATCCTCAACCTCTTTCTTTTAATATATTAATTAATTATTATTGTTGTCCGCTGATTTACACGGATGATTTATTTTTTAAACCGGGTTGTCTGAGCATTTCATTATTATGAAATAAGCAGACAACCAGACTTAATAATTAGCGCAATTAGTGTAATCTGCGGATGAAATTAATAGATACATCCAAATATTATACGCATAGTGCCACATGCATGTAAATATAGCTACCACATAAGCAAATAAAAAATTTACTGTATTTATATATATTAAAATTGCTTATATGTAAGATATATTATTCTTTTCAGGAACATATACTCAGTTTTTTTGGTGTCGTACGCGGATATGTTATTGTCAATAGGTTGATTACAACAAGTTAAACAGCATAAAACCACCTTAGCCTAGATTTTCAGTAACCGTTAAGGTAACCGTTAAGCTTAGCCAACTACAGTGTACTTTCAGCACACAAACGTAGGTTT
>CAZGAI010000701.1:0-1624 GCA_964523175.1 uncultured Victivallales bacterium
CTGCTTTTTGGAATAATAAAGAATATAAATAATTAAAATTAAGGATAACTATTATAATAATAATACTGCTTGATATAATAGCTAAAATATTTAGAGTAGAAACCATCTCATTTAATTTATAACGTCCTCTTCCCAAATAATAAACAGCAGCTATATCAAATTTTAAACGCCCAAAAGCTTCAGCATAGGATGGAATAATCTGGAGAATAACCCATATCCCCATCATTTCCGGACCAAGCTTTCTAGCTATAACGACACTAGTTATAATTTGTGTGAAGAAAAGAAAAATATCTCTTTGAAATACAGAAAACGAATTTTTTGAAATACTCATTCAAGTAACCAGCAAAGATGATGTCATTTTCATAAAATTTTCAACATAATTTTCATTATTGAAATCCCAACCTTCTAAGAATTCTTCTCGTATATTACTTTGCCATTCGTTCAATTCAAAAGCTTCTATAGTTTTACTAATTAAATCCTCAATTGTAGTTACACGTGAACAAACATCAAATTTTAAATCTTTAAGGAAGTCCTCTCCAGTTATATCTAAATAAGTATCTATGTAATTGGAAATACTTGGAGTATTTATATAAGCCATTTCTATAAGCATTGAAGTCTGCAATGACATAATAAATACATCAGCTTTATTTATATCATAGATATAACTTCTTATATCATTTTCAATACTTTTTTTAGGATATTCTTCTAATCCAATGCATGCTATCTGAGGTATTGCAACACTAACAAATGGATTTTTATTATACCTATTTACAATTTCATTTAGTTCAAAATCGTTTTTACACACAGGTCTATAAATAATTTTAGCGTTTATTAATCGACCTGAAGCGATGGATTCTGCTAATTTATCCAGCGTATTATATTCTGTCTCCCTTGAGAAATATGCAGATGCAACACCAGCGTACAATATGTTTTTTTCTCCCTTAGGCTTAATATCATTATTAATAAAACTGTATTTATCTAAATTTCTTAGCCACAAACAGCCCATTTTCATAATTTTTTCTATGGAAATTTTATGAATGGATGTTGCATAATCCAGTTCAATATTACCCTGCACGCAAACAGTGTCATATTTGGCCAATAAAAAGCCACCGATGCTAAGCTGATCAGTTGTATAAGGCAAAAATATCATTTTAGCATGGAATTTTCTAGCGTAATATGCCAAAAATCTTTCCTGATATCCCCAGGAAGCACATTGTATTAGGATAATTTTTTTATAAGCATTAAGTATTTTTAAATATTCATTACCATTATAAAAAATAAATCCAAAAATACTATCTAATAATTTCCAGGAATAGCTAAATCTCCCGAATATTCCAATATTTATTCTAAACCAGTATTTTAAATTAAATAATTTATCAAAAAATTGAAATTTACTTTTTTTATTTAATGATATATATTGCCTCCAATAGGACTTCATCTTACTGTTTCTATATTTGTAGTAATATCCCTGCACTCTAAGTTGCTCTGATATATTGTAAATTTTATTAACAAAACTATTTTTTGAAGCAGTATCACTTTCAAATTGAAAAAATTTAACTCTTTCTCCCTTAAACTCTTCCTGAAACTGTTTATTATTGGCAAAAGGGCTAACTATTAATATATC
>CAZGAI010000702.1:0-1619 GCA_964523175.1 uncultured Victivallales bacterium
GTTGCCGCCCAAAAAAACCCAGGAACTTTAAAAAAAGAAAAATGATTAGTTAAGTTCTTTTTATTTTTTTGCACATATTAATATTGTAGATGCTAAAGCCAAGCTTATTGATATCAAATTTTGCCATTTCATCTTCTTTTTTTTATTTTTATATGTCTAACCTAGAGGTCATGTATCAGAGATGAGTGCAAGCGAATCTCTGATATAGGCGCTGATAAGTTAAATTTTCGGGAACTAGTCTTTCTATTTACGGAGTGTTTCCAGTTGGGATGCATCAACTTGCCGTAACACCACTGTGACAGGAGTTGTAATATGTGCCAGTCGTGCCGAAACCGCAGAATCCGCCAGCATTGTTCCCATTATAGCAGTTAAACTCGGCCGTGCCCCCTCCCGTACAGTACCCGGGGGAGATGACAAAACCACCGTTATTACATCCAGGCTGGCTAGTTTCTGAACCGTTATTATAGCAGTTACCTGGCGTGGTATTAGTTCCGGTGGCACAGCTTGGGGCTGTACTATCGTTAGCCGCTGTGCCGTCTGCACATAAGTTGTTTGCCACTTTATCTAGACAGAGAAGGCGTGGAACCTCCCAAACTAATTTTTTTTCTCATAAATCAAATATTTCCATTTAATAGGTTCAATAGATAGTTTTTTATAAATTTCATTTAGTAATTTATTGCCAATTTTATATTTTATTTTTTTATTATGTGAGGTAGGAACAGTCAGTTTCCTGACTGCCCCCTCTCAGACCCCTGCGAGCGGTTTTCCCGCACAAGGTTCCCCGATATTACTCGCTTCGTAGCTTTGTGCAGAAGAATATTCTGGAAAAAATATAATTAGCCTGAAACTAATAGACAAATCAACTCTATTATCAATAACCAAAAAGATAAGGAGTTAAAATGTCTACTAGTTTCATGTATTATACACAGCAAATATCCGGTTTTCAACACAGAAATTATGTTTAGCTTAACAGTAGAGTCCTTGAAAAAATAAATAGAAAGGATCACAGGTGCCCAAACTGCTACTCTGGCAACATAATCTTATTTGAGAACACTAATGGAACTTAGACCACACATGAGTATATCGGCTATATCAAAGTATTTTAATGTGGAATGGCACATAATTAAGAACTGTGAAAAGAGTGTACTAAAAAAAAATAAGCATACTTATAAGAATCTGGATGATACTCAGAAGGAACTACTGAAAAATAACCGTTTTCTGTTTTTACGAAATATAGAGAACCTTGATATGGTAAGTACGGATAAACTCGAAAACCTGCGAAATATTTTCTTAAACTAATTATATTAGGTTTATTAATTGTTCTAAGAGCTATTTTTAATGTATTAAACATTGTTAACACATTTTACATAAACATATTATGTTATTTGAATCCAGTCAGACCCCTTTTGAACATTGTACTCTTATCTGTTGGCTATCAAATAGATATAAAATAAAAAGATATATATAGCTTGTAAAGCATTGATTTATACTATTGCGTTAAAATAATGTTTATTAAGGATTTATGCACATTGACCCCGTTTATGACTAATTTATTCAATTATTTTCTTTCGATGACTATACTTTATCCCAAATTCCTCAAGTTCTTCAAGAACAGGATT
>CAZGAI010000703.1:0-1615 GCA_964523175.1 uncultured Victivallales bacterium
TATACAAATCAGGCAGAGACTTTACTAAAGAGAGTTATTGGTGATATTGAAAAAAAAAGAGAAAAAGGAACTGATATTAACCTTGAATCTGCTCTTGCGGATATCAATAAGTTTACTGATTACGGTGTAAGGCTTGTAGATCTGATAATAAGACGTGTTGTGAGTGAAGAAAAAATTCCACATGAGGAAAAGTTTTTCTCTATCTTCGAAGAATACACTGAATGGATATCAAAAGGTAAAAGAAATCCTTTTGTAGAACCTGGTCATAGAGTAATGAAAAAAACTGATGAAAACAGTCTTATTCTTGACTATAAAGTTATGCTTGGAGAAGAAGATGTTGAACAGCCTGTGGAACTTATTGACAGAATAATCAAAGACTTTGAAAATGATTCTATTTAGAGTATTAGCTTTGACAGAGGTTTCAGTTCTTATGTAAACAAAATGTATCTATATCCTTTGGTGGATGAACTCAATATGCCCAAAAAGTCAGAAAAATGCTCAACGAAGACAGCAAAAATATAAATCTTTAACGATTATTTTTAAGCAAAGCTATCAAATAATGTCTGTAAAATGGCCTGCATTTCCAGGCTTTAAACAGCCATTTTTTATATTCCATTTTATCGTCTTTTGAAAGTTTAGCTAGTGAATAATAATTTCGTGCAAGTTTTTTGTTGGCATATTTTCTTTCTTTCTTAGACATTTCTTTGCTGGAAAACCATTTTTCAAATATATTTGCTGTTTCGATTGCAAACGTATAGCTGGCGTTATCACTGCAGCTTGAACTTTTAGGGTGTTTTCTATGTAGTACTAAATCATTAACAATAAAGCTACCTTTTCCGTAATAGGCAACATGCATATGGAAACTCAAGTCGTCTGAGAGTTTGTAAGAAGTATCAAATCCACCAATTTTATCCCATAACTTGCGCTGGAGTATTGCGGTTGAGTTATGTAAAATATTTTTTATTGCATATAAAAAGAGTTGATCCTTTTCTTTGATATCCTTTTTTTTAGGGCTTGTGACCAGCCTGCCTTCTTTTTTGTTAAATGTTGTATAACCTGTATATGCAAAATCAATATCAGAATTTTTCTCTAATATTATCATCTGTTCTTCAAGTTTGTTTGGTTCCCATAAATCATCATGGTCACAAAATGCAATATATTCTCCACATGATTTAGAAACAGCAGCATTTTTAGCGCCCGCAATGCCAATATTTTCTTGTGTAAATGCCTTTATCCTAGGGTCTTTAAGAGAAAAAATTGTTTTCCGCGTTTGACCATTATCCGTAGAGCCGTCATCCAGAAGAATTACTTCAAAATCGGTATAAGTCTGCTTTAAAATACTATCGACTGTTTCAAGTATTAATTCCGAATTATTATATACAGGTACGCATATCGATACTTTTGGTTTTTTAGTAGTTATCACAAAAACCCATCCTTTAAAAGTTAAATGTTTTTAGAGGGGGAAAAACAAGTTATAAATAAAAACAAAATATTCTTTGTCAAAATCCTTCAAAAAATAAGACTCACAGCTAAAGTAAAAATCTTCCCAGAACTTAATATATCTATTAATGTCAATATAAAAAAGTATTTTTTTATAAAGTAAACCAATTTTCAG
>CAZGAI010000704.1:0-1613 GCA_964523175.1 uncultured Victivallales bacterium
GCATAGCAAAGGAAATTTACGTAAACCGGAACCTGTCCGTTGAAAAAGAGACTGCCAGAAAAATCCTTCCATTCAATATCAAAAAAGAAGTTTTTGAGAAAATAAAAGTAAAAAAATTATAATTCCTTAAAATAGCGATTTTCTGGCCAAAAAATCAAAAAAACCTCAATTTTTAACATTGAGGCTAGATACGCACTTCACTTAATACTTACCTCAATTTAGATTTGTTTCAGAATATATACTTAGGCCTTACAGTAAATAACAGTGGATTTTAATTCAATAAATAATATATTGATTAAAAGAAAAAATTGCACCGTTATCCAATGGAAATAAATAAATATGGAACAGATCGAGTATTATGGAAAATAAACCTGATAGTATATTTAAATTTCCAATAGAAAAAGCAGAAATTGACAACCTGAAGAGCATAGATATTGAAAAGCTTGTATTTCTCGATAATGCCGGTCTGTTTATCGGATACAAAGAAAATATTCAATCGTATCGAAAAAGGCTTATTAGCATAGAGTCGGAAATACAATCACTAAAAAATGAACTTGAGAAAAAAGGGCAAGTTGAACTTTTCCATAAAATATATGCGACAAACAATAATCTTATAGATGCAGACATTCTAGCAGAGGCTTCTGAATATACAGAGAAAGCATACAACTTTTCAATAAATTGGATTCCAGGATTCTTTCTTTCCAAAGGTCTTGGTCTGTTAACAGGCGGCTGCTCAGCTACGTCAGAAACCGGATTTACTTTTTTTCTAATACGCTCCAGTTTTTCAAGTAAAAAAAAATGGCTATGGTACAGTAGGAACGAGTTACTATCTCACGAATTATGCCACTCTGCCAGGGCACCTGTAAAAGACAGACATTTAGAAGAATTTTTTGCATATAAACTTTCATCAAGCCCATTCCGAAGATTTTTTGGAAACTGTTTTCAAGGCGTTTTTGATGCCATACTACTTCTGATGCCACTCTTTTTGCTTCTCGCAATGCAGATAATTAATACGTTCCTCTTTTCAAGTATTACAATGTGGATATTCTGGATTACAGCCTTCATTTATCCGATATTTCTTCTAATAAGGAATCAAGTTTATCGCAATATCTACTTTAGAGCACGAAATAGTCTGCTTTCCACTTTCGGCAATAATACCCCGTTTGATTCCATTCTCTTTCGCTGCAGCACTGAAGAAATAACTCAAATAGGAGAGTTTATAAACTCTCCTGAGAAATTAAAAAAATGGATAGAAGATAATGTATTAAAGGAACTACGCTGGCAAGTAATAAATAAAAGATTTATTACTTAGTCCTGAAATTTCAGTTACAAATTCTATTGTACTGCTTTTTTTATAACTTCATCTTTACTATTAGCCATAAAAATTCCCTCTAACTATATTCATAAACACATATTCTGTTTTGGTTTTATTAGCAACAAGAACTACTTCAGAAATGTATTCAGACATGGCTATTCTCATATTAGCAGAAATGTAATGCCTATCATGAAGCGTAAAGGATTTAGTGATAACGAAATAAAAATCATGGGTTTCGATCCGTGTTAGCATTATTTCAAAGCACCCTAATATCCATTAACCGATATTCCTAGGATTT
>CAZGAI010000705.1:0-1609 GCA_964523175.1 uncultured Victivallales bacterium
ACTGGGATAGTAATCTAAAGAAAAATAATGCATTTAAAGACAGGTTTGATAAACCCTTTGAAGACAATTAACAGTACATAATGAGAGAATATAAAGCATTAAAATGCTTCACGCTTTAACAGCTATGCTTACTAAAAATGATGTAAAGAAACGAGAATTTGAATCTATGTAAAAAATAAATAATCGGAATATGGTTATTGGTTAAGGGAATAAATATTGAGGTGGATTTGGATGAACTATAGATTGTGTAATATGTTCAGGATTTGGGTTGTTTGTTTTGGGTTAGAATCTTCTGATTCCGCCATACATGCAGAAAATTGTTGACAAAAAAAGGATAAGCACTGAAAAATAAAATGTCATTTGGAATTAAAATATCTATTAGTCAGAAGGAGATTTGATGAAGAAAATGAATAAAAGTTTATTATTGCTATCTGTGTTTGTTGTCATTTTATCCGGTTGCTCTAATATAGCTGTTTACAAGATTGGTGAAATGACTATGGCTTCAAATAAAAATATTGATAGCAATGCCGAATATGTTCTACTACGAAGCTATATGGGTGCAAGTGAAAAGGAAATTAAGAAGTCAGAAAATAGAAGCTTAGATGCTGCAATTGATGATACTGTGAAAAACACTCCTGGTAGTGAGTTTCTAAAAAATGTTAAATTCTATATGGTTTTAAATAAAGGTAATCGGTTCTATGTTAGTGAAGGTGATGTTTGGGGAGTAAACCATGAACATTTCAGAGGTTTTAAGATTGGTGATAAGGTTCAATGGAAAACGATGTTTTCAAAAAAGACTGGTGTGATTACAAACTTCAAAGATGCTACTGAATGCACAATGAAGATTGATGATAGTGAAGATTATGAAACAATTGAGTATGAGGAATTGTTAAAAATTGGGACAAAAACAAATGAGTAATAAAATAAAACACTTTCTAAAAGGTATCAAAAGTCTCACACAAGTAGAACTTGAAGAAAGATTGTTTGAGAAAAATATAGATTCTTTTATAACTAATACTAATACTGAAAAAAAATATTTATTTTTTGATTTATCGCAAGTAGGATGGATTAGTATAAACGCTGCATTCCAACTTTGTTTAGTAATAGAAAAATTGAAAAAAAATAACCAAAAAATATTTATTGCTTTACCGTACATGAAAAGTACTGAAGATGAATTGGAATCGAAGGCATTCTCAACAGATATTAAAGAAAAATTGATAGAGAATCGTAGGAAAGCTAATAAGTTCTTAAAGGTTGTTAATTTTGATAAGGCTGCTCTTTGTGAACATCTCGCTGATAAAAAAGAAGTATTAATTTCTGAAGATTTTCAATTTTCAAAGGGAGAACTTAACCCAGAATATTTTAATAGTGTATTTTATGCTCAAAAAGATAAATATGAACGTACACAAGAATATTATTATGGTAACATTATTCCCTTTCAATGGATAAATCAAGATGATCACTATTATGATAGATTATCTAAGCAAATAGAATTTTTCTTGAAAAAAGAGGATAGAGGATTGCAGCACATAGATGTTCTTTCTTTGAAAAATGTAATCTTAACAGAATTGATGAAAAACTTAAAAGAACATGCTGGAAGTGAAACAAA
>CAZGAI010000706.1:0-1600 GCA_964523175.1 uncultured Victivallales bacterium
AATTTAATACAATGAAAATGCTTGGAATAGATTTATTAATTTGTGGTGCTATTTCAAGACGTTTTCAATACAAAGCACAAGAGTACGGAATTGATTTAATATCATTTATATGCGGAAATATTGAAGATGTTATAGATAGCTTTTTATCAGAAAAGCCTTTAAATCAATTTTTTTCAATGCCTGGTTGCAGCAGAAGAAACGAAGAAATAAAGCAATCTCATTCAAAATAGGTGTATAGAATAACATAATTTTACAGGAAAAGTAAAAATGAAATTTGCAATTCCAACAGCAAATAGAATGCTTTGCTGTCATTTTAGAGATTGTGAAGATTTTACCGTAATGCGTGTAGATGATAAAAATGGGATAATTACTTCTGTTTATAATGAGGTCCCTCCGCTTAATAAACCATGGATGGTAGTTAAATGGCTGAACAATAAAGGTATTGACGTTATAATTGCAGATAAAATCAGTATGTGGGAACGGTATTTGTTTGCTATGAAAAATATCAAAGTAATCGCAGGTGTTTCTGCTAACAAACCTGTGGAAATCGTTTATTCATATCTGGACAACACATTAGCAGCAGGCAATAATGACTGTTTTTATAGGTGCAGGTGTTAATAATAATGCAACATTAATTATATATAGTAGCATTAATGCATCTTAAAATTTATTAATAATTAATATTTATATTTGTTTCGTATCCAAATAAATAGCTCCATGAATTAATGGCATAGTAAATGCTTTATAAGAATTATAACAATGCTTTTAATTAATATAACATTGATGAGGGGAGGAACAAAAAATGAGTATTATGTTTAATACAGACCGAAGGTTACATATACCTGATTGGATTAAAGCCGGATTAACTTTCTTTAAACCTGTAATATTAGGAAATAACTATTTTGTAAGAAAAGGGTACTGTCCTAAAGGACACAGTCTTATGAGCAACATCAAAATCAATGAATTAAACGGGATTCACTTATTAGTAACAGATCTGAGCGGCGAAAGAAAGTGTAATCTTATCCTTTCACCATTCGCTAGAACAGGTGATTATGTTATTTTGTCCGGTACACCTTTTTCTAAGAATGAGATTGTAAAAGTATTTTGTCCAAAATGTGAAACAGAATTAGATGTTTTATTTAATTGTAAGTGTGGTGCTCCTATCTATATCATATATGCAGATAAGCATTTAGACCGTAACCATGGGTGGTCATTTTGCTCAAGGGAAGGGTGTTCAAAACATGATACGTTGAAACCTTCAAAAAAAACTTTACTGGGTTTTCATGATAACCATAAATTAACTGTATAAAATATGTTCAATTTTGATATGGTTTAGACGATTTATTAGAAAAAATATTAAAATAAGTACTCATAATTTAAGCAGAAATATTAGTTTTGGGAGAATGAAAAATGGTTGATTTTACATACTATGGTGACCTCCTAGGTATTGGTAGTTACTACAATTTAAGTCCAGTTGTCGCTCAATTAAAACTTCATGAGTTTTACACGGAAACTTTTAATATATTAAAGAGTTTTGTAGAAAAAAATGATAAAAATACAATTGAGATGTTTAGTGACAGTCTCTTTGTTGTCGGCACTG
>CAZGAI010000707.1:0-1589 GCA_964523175.1 uncultured Victivallales bacterium
GGATGATCAGATATATGATATGTTTTTATTGTCTACTGCAAAGAACCCTTATTTTGAAGTATACATTGATGAAACAGCAACTAACTATGGGTTTAAGGTTAACTGTACGCCAGTATGGAAGAGTGTATATGGGAAGTATGAGCGTTATTTCTACGTAAGTGGGTTCTATGTTGCATCAACATCTGATGCAACCAAGATAAAGGCGTTTAGTATACCTGGGGACCAAATATGGAGCAGAAGTTTGAATTTGAGTGAGATCGGGGTAAATAAAGGGTTGCTTGATTCTAATCTGATCGTGAAGTGGGACAGAGGTGCTAGTTCGCACTTGAGATTAAGTCTGAGCAACGATGACCCCATTCCCTATCTTCAGGGGCTCTGGTACACAGATAACGAACCGCCGTCTCGCCTTTTTATCGACGTGTCGGTCGACGGGAATGGTGTCCATAAGTTGTCTCTTGTTCCCGGATCCTCTACAAAAGACCGGGGGCTGTGGACCTCATTGACCTATTATGGTGTTCCTAGTGGTGATATGATTACAGGGAATCAAATTATATATAATATGCCGTCGCTCCCGAAGATGGATGCGGGGGGCTCCATTACGTACGAGATAGGCCGTTTGGGGAAAGGACCTTTGACGCTAACGCAAAAATCGTGCGGCGGTTTTCCTACTGCCGCAAAAGGAGATCCTAAACAAGCTGCATCGATAAGTTGGTGGGAAAAGGCAAAGACATTGACCAAGGCAAAATTTATGAAAATACCTGATGATCTTGCCTCTATTACCGGGCTTTATTTTGATAATAAAAGCAAAAAACTCGTGTATGTCGGATATGATGAGCCAAAAGATGCTTCCGCCGCTAGTGTTACGTTTATACCGGATGTGTCTGTACCATTGCCGGAACCTCCTGTATATCCCGGGTGGGGTGATATCGTTCCGATTAAATGTTATGGTTTGAAGTCAGGCTATGTGATTACAGGCTCCCCAAACCGATGGTGTAAGGGAAATAAATTGTATTCATTACTAAAATTCAGTTACCATATTACAGAAGATTTGAATGGTAATCCTATGTTAGTTCAGGATGATTGTGATTTTTCCGGAATGCCTGATCAGAAATCCGTTACCTGGTGGAAAAACGCTAAGGTATTAATTAAGTTAACGCAAAAGGAACAGTTAATGGTCAAGCAGAACAATGGTGAAATCAACCTGAGTCAGGATGTAAATGCTAATTTTACAGGTAAGAACGGTAAAATTGATTGAACAGAAGAAAATATGTTGACAGGCGGGACAAAACAACAGGATAAGTATTAAGTGAAGTGCATATCCAGCCTCAATTCTTGGGAATTGAGGCTTTTTTTATTTTCTTATTTTATCGGTGCCGTTCACATATAACATGCTTATTTCAATTTATTGTCAGTAACAAGATGAAAGTCCATTATTCCAGCTTTTTTCACTTCCATTAAAACTATCTTCTTAATTCAATTTTCTTCCAATAATTCGGTTCTTCGTAGCTTTAAACAGATAAATATACAAAGAAAACATCAGTGTTCCTATATTCTGATTTGTCTCGGAATTAAGTTGTCTATTAACTCGT
>CAZGAI010000708.1:0-1580 GCA_964523175.1 uncultured Victivallales bacterium
AAAGAAGTATCTAATAAAACTGATGACTGTTTACTGCTAACTTTGGTCTGAAATCCTTTTCAGACAGGATCTAATTAGAAGCTGCACGAAAAGGGTTTTTCTTTGCAGGTTCCAGTTATATGCAAATTTCAGAGCAATAAATTTGCTCATCCTTTGTTTTATTACATTATAGATTAGCTGTAATTTAATTATAATAACAGAAGTAAAATAAATGTTAATAAAAAAATAAACCTTATTTATTTGATTTCAATGAGAAACTGGACTTAGATACAAACATTACATAACTTTTTACAAAGAAAGAATATCCCGGAGTGGCACTAAACAAAGAAATAATCTTTCTGATTCACTTTTAAACATTATGGCATCCTATAACAACTAATACGCTTAAGACAGTAAGCCGTTTTAGCTAGTCCTATTATTGCTGAGTAACTACTCCACTTAAAAGAGCGCCAAATTTTGCATTTTCATTTAAGAGATGAATTATCGTATTTCTTGAGATGTACCTGATTAAGATAAAACTGATAAACCATTAGATCAGAAGCATAAACCTTCACATAACATGTCTCGGAATATTCTGCAACTTCCCTAGAAAAAAAAGATATACCATGATAAAAAGTAGCACAAGTAGTTATGAGAATTAAGATCGTCGTCTTTATCAAGAATATCAGCAGCAGAATGAAAAACCTTGCAGTACAAGGTGCAGGTTTAAGTAAATGGGAAGCTGATGTGTTAGTAGATGTAATAGAAGGAGGTTAATTTACCGAACCCGGCTCACGAGATATATCTGAAGGTCAGGTTAAGAGAAACAGCATTTCCACCAGAGAAGATCCCGGGTAAAGAAGTAAAAGACTGTCAGCTTGCGACAGTAATACTTACATTATTTGATAAAAATGATTCTTTAGTTCTGTCTTCACAAACAAATGAAGGCCGTCGTATGGAGAGTGGCCAGAGAAGCTTTATGCGAATAGCAAGCGAGGCAAAAGACAAGGGAGGCCTTCTGAGTCAGGAGGTCCTGGGTGAACTTTTAATGTGTTATGTAAGAAAAATTAGAAAACATGTTCAGACGTTAAGGAAATAAGTAAACGTGACCCTACAAAACGAGCCATAACAGATATTGGTCCCGGTATTACTCATCGTTATATAGCAGTCCGGCTCTGGGTAGAAGTTATTGAACACATGGCAACAAAATGTTACATTAATCATCACATAAAGTCAGTATTGAATTACCTGGCAAAGTTTAAACGTGTGGCCTACCTCCGCCGCAAAGGCTTCAATACAACAACTACCACGTATTACGCTTAACGAGCATGAAATAAATGAAGGGGAATGCGGCCCCTGGTGTAGATTACATAGCGTTAATTGATTGAACTAAAAGCATAGATTTCATATATGCAATAATTGATTAATATTGGACGGTACTCTTCCTTAAAGCGATGAATTTCACAGCAAAGGAAAAACCCCTGTATACAAGATAAGATGTAAGATAGTTTCTTGTGTCATTTGAACATGTTATTTATATCTAGGGCAATTTTGAGAGGTCAGTTCCATGTGTTTATAACAATGTATCATAGCTTTTACAA
>CAZGAI010000709.1:0-1569 GCA_964523175.1 uncultured Victivallales bacterium
TATTTACAGATAATTCACCGTTTATTAGGCAGGGAAACTGCGCAGAATTTATACAAACAATAAAATTGCGCAGATTATGCGCAATTTTATTGTTGAACATCTACTTACCTTCAGGGGGATTGCAGGTATTATTTGTTATTATTGTAACATTATCATGATATTTTGTGATATACTTGCTATTCCACATAGTATTAAAAATATTTAGCATTTGACTACCTAGCTGTTTATTATTTCTGGCGGTGAAAGAATAGTTTCTGCAGTTAGTAAAATAACTTTCTGTTAAGTTAGCGGTGCTGATCCAGACTGTATCACCATCAACAACCATATATTTGGCATGGTCAACTTCAGAATAAGGAACGCAGGGGTTATGTATAGGAAAAGAGCTATATCTGATTTCAATATTTCCTTTTTTATTATTGGAAAGTAAATATTGTAGAAACTTATTGCTGTATTCAAGGTAGCCCTTAGTAAACTCCCAGTCTGACATCATTATTCTTATTTTTATGCCCCTGTCAGCAGCGTTTAATATAGCTTTATTGAATTTTGTCCAAATTTCTTTGGTATATGTGTCAGCTCCGATAACCTGCATTGCCTGCATGCATATCTCGCTTTTAGCATTATTCATCAAATCTATCAATTGTTTCTGATCAGACTTTATTCCTTTAATATTAGGGGGAGATATAGAAATTTCATACTCTTTGGTTACTTCTTTATCAGTAGTAACTTGCTTTGTGTTCTTGTCATGTTTTATATTATTCGAATAACTCCAATCAAATTCAAACACCTGCTTCATCGTTTTAGCCAGATCTTTATTTGCATATATTACTCCTAGTTCATGATTCAGCTCAAATGTAATCCAGTCTAAATTGTGGCTCCCCAGATAAAAAACTGTATCGTCAACAATAATTACTTTTGCATGTACAATTCCGCCATTATCATCATAGTAAGTATTCTTAACTACTTTTATATTAGGAATGGCACTTAATTTATCAATTGTATCAGGGTATGTTTTAGCCATATTAGCATCAACAATTATTCTAACCTTAATACCGCTCCTGGCTTTTTTGATAAGGGGTTTTATTATATAATTATCAAGTCTAGATTCAGGTTTGTTTGTAATGTAAAATACTTCTATATCGATATTTTTTTTTGCAGATATAATTAATTTATTTATTGCTTCATACGCTAACTCAGCATCATCCATATTCATTAAGTGGTCAGATGGATAGTTTTGAACAACAGTGGGAGTAGTAAAATTGAAACTCTTTTTATTTGAGACTGTACATGCTGAAGTAATAATAACTGCAATAGCAACAATAAAAAAATTCTTCATTTGATAATCCTTTTTAAATCATAATAAAACATAAAGTTAAGTATGAGAAGATAAAACGTTATTATTTTACGAATAGAAACTATACCGTTTATTCAGGGAAAGGATATATCAATAAAAAAATTAAGTCTAAATTTTTAAATCCGGCTTAATACGGACATTGTTTTGATATATTATTGTAAGCATCTAATTATCAACATATTAAGCGCAAATAATATTTCATTTTTACTGAAACATCT
>CAZGAI010000710.1:0-1557 GCA_964523175.1 uncultured Victivallales bacterium
TTTTTAGAAATTCAGAAACTTTTGAAGCAACAAGAAGAGTTCTATCGTCAATAACAATATTTTTGTCATAGTCTTTAGTATTATAAACTCGATCTTCAATTAGTCGCCCATCTTTATCTGTTTTTCCTTTATTAGGGCGCCATCCTTCAAGGTCAATATCAATCCCAATTCTAATAACCTTGTAAGGAGCTAAAAATCCATCAGATATTCCCTGTTTAAGGGAGTAGGTATAAACAGGGTCACCAAAATACTCTGTATTTGAAATTTCGTTTGTTTCTCTAGGTGTCGCAGTTAAACCAACATGAACTGCAGATTTAAAATAAGTAAGTATTTCTCGCCAGGCACTATCAGCAGCAGCGCTTCCTCTATGACATTCATCTACTATGACTAAGTCAAAAAATTCAGGACTAAACTCTCTATAAGCATCTTTGTCCTCATTATAATTTGTTAACCCCTGATATAATGCTAAATAGACTTCATAAGATTTATCTATTTTCTTTTTTCTAATCACAGTCATTTTTTCTTTAAAAAATTGAAAATCTCCTCTTCTTGTCTGATCAATTAGAGCATTTCTATCTGCCAGAAAAAGAATCCTTTTTTTAAATCCACTTTTCCATAAACGATAAATTATTTGAAATGCTGTATAAGTTTTGCCTGTTCCAGTTGCCATTGTTAGAAGAATTCTATTCTGTCCCTTTGCAATAGCTTCTACTGCTCTATTAACAGCTATCTGTTGGTAATATCTTGGTGAACGTCCTTTAATATCAAAGTAATAATCCTGTGAGGCTATAGTCTCTTCTTTTTCTGTTGAAATATTTTTATAAACTTTATAGCGGCACCAAAGTTCTTCTGGAGAAGGAAAGTCATCTAATGAAAGTTCTCTTTCAAGCTTTCCACTATAAGCTGTTTTATCATGCTCAAAGAATCCATCACCATTACTACTAAAAATCACAGGAATATCAAGGATATCTGAATAATCAATTCCTTGCTGTATCCCAGCTCTAACAGAATGGTTATTATCTTTGGCTTCAATTATAGCAATAGGAATGTTGGGTTTATAATACAGAATATAATCAGCTCTCTTCTTTTTACCTCTAGTATGCAAGTTTCCTTTTACATAAACTCTTCCGGCAGTAAAGGTAACTTCTTCACGAATCTGTGTCTCGATATTCCATCCAGCTTTTTCTAATGCAGGAGTTATATATTTTGTACAAATATCTCTTTCAGAAAGTGATTTTTTATTTGAAAACTGTTTCATGATTTAGTGCCTGATTTTACCCATTTATCAATTTCACTGATTTTGAACTTCCATAGACGTCCAATTCTATGTGCAGGAATACTTTCTTTGTTTCTAAGAATCCATTTATAAAGAGTATCCTGTTTGATACCTAGATGTTCAGCAGTTTCTTTTACAGATGACCATTTTTCTTTGGGCATTTATTAAAATCCTTCTTGTCCAATTAGTAATAAGTTTCCACAAATAATATTACCTTATATCTCAATAGAATACAAAGCAATATATAAATAATGACTACAAAAGCCCTTTGCTATTGAAAG
>CAZGAI010000711.1:0-1555 GCA_964523175.1 uncultured Victivallales bacterium
TTCTGACTTCTTTATATACATCAAGCATTGTCTGTTTATCTATTAGTCCCATTAAATCAAACCTAAAACCGTCAAGATGATATTCCTTTGTAAAATATGTTACTGAATCAATAATAAACTTTCTAACCATCGGCCGTTCCGTAGCAACTTCGTTTCCGCAGAAACTACCGTTGCTGTATGTACCGTCATTTTTAATTCTATAAAAATAATACGGAACGATTTTATCAAATATGGATAACTTTTTATTTCCTGTCTGAAATGTATGATTAAATACTGCGTCAAAAATAACTCCAAGGTTGGCGTTATGAAATGACTGCACCATTTTTTTATACTCTATCTGGCGAGTAATTCCATTAGGATCAGTTGAATATGAACCTTCTACATTGTTATACAGCACAGGATCATATCCCCAGTTATACCAAGTATAAGAACTGTTCATTTCAGCTTCATCGCCAGTTCCATAGTCATATGTAGGCAGCAGATGTACATGTGTAACGCCAAGCTCTCCAATACTGTCTAGGCCGGTAGACGACCCTGCAGGAGAAAAAGTATTATGCTGTGTCAAGCCTAAATATCTGCCTTTATATTCCGGTTTAACACCAGAGGAAGGAGAAATAGTAAAATCTCTTACATGAATTTCGTAAATTACTGCATCTACATTCTGTTTTAGTGGTACATAAGTATCTAAATCCCACCCCGAAATATCTGAATTAATGTCATCAGGGTTGAAGATAAGTGATTTCATACAATCCACAGCAGAGCCGCGTGAATATGGGTCTGCCACCTGGTAAGTAGTGATCTTACCATCTACATATAGTTTTATTTCATAGAGATAATACTCACCGTTCAAATCTCCCTGAACATTAGTTTTCCAGGTTCCATTTACATCTTTACTCAGCGATTGCCTGGTTAGGGTATTGGTTAGGTCGTTATTATAGTAATCATATATCATAACACTGACAGATAATGCCGTAGGCGCCCATATTCTAAAGGCTGTTTCTTTTTGGGTATAAACAGCACCCATATCATTTCCAGCATAAAAGTATTCTTTATTATCTAAAATATGGCGGGGAATAACCGGAGTTTTACTTTTGTTATATGCTTCTACAAAATAAAGTTTATCAACTTTCAGCGGATCCTTCAATTTAAATTCTAGCAGGCCTGTGTTTTTACCCTCTACAAGCATAGGAGAAATACTTATAATTTCTATTATTTCATTTTCTGCATTTATCACCTTAAAAATATCTTTGAATATTACTTTTTCAATAGTTATGGGTATACCTATTTTCAGTGTTACAGTTTTCTCGTTATCCAGCCATGCATGCATTGCACCAATATCTGCATCTACTACAGAAAGTTTGGACTTCTTAGCTGCCTTTAAAGCACCAAAAGAGAAAAACATAACACCAATAATAATTATTATTAGAACAAGTGATAACAGCACAGCCCTATTGTACATAACATCTCCTTTTGTATAATATTCTATTAATTCTTATCTATCATAAACCTGCAGAGCCGAGATCCAAAAATTAAAGATCAAGGATTAACGATTTCT
>CAZGAI010000712.1:0-1549 GCA_964523175.1 uncultured Victivallales bacterium
CCCATTTTATCAAAAAACAGAGATGATTTGATAGAAAAATTTAATAATAAAGGCATTGAGTTGGGACTTTGGTTTACAGCGCCACTTTCTTCTCATAAAATAAATCATTTAACTTTTGGTTATCATTCGGGCAATTGTTCAAATGCAGAAAAAGTAGCAGCATCTATTTGTAACCTTCCAACAAATATTCGTATTAGAAAGAAAGATGCTGACAATATTATTCAATTATGTAATTAAGCTCATAGCACTTGATTCTATGTAACAAAGCCTTAATTATTAAATAGGAATTTATAAATGAAATTTAAAAAGTTACTTTTTGTCGGTCCATATCCTCCTCCTTACGGAGGTATTGCAACTCATCTAAGGGATTTATTACCTCTGATGGCAGAACATGGCTATGAAGTATCAATCCTTACATTTTACAGAGAGACTGATAAAATTATTAAGAGAAAAAATTACAAGAGTATACGCTATATCCAGAACAATGATGCAAAAAATGCAGATAATCATAAAATAAAGCAAATTTCTATAGAAAATAAAAAATATTTTAAATATAATTTACCAAAAATACTTTTTAATACTTCACGAATGCTTTGTCTTAAAAGAGAATTGAATATCAAAAGTTACCAAGGCGCAATATCTAAGGCAACAGCTATCAATGAAGTCGCTGAACAAGAGCAATCTGATTTGATTTTCATTTATGGAAACCATTCAGGATTTGTTATTCCTATGCTAAAACAACTTAACATAAATAGACCTTTGGCGCTTATGATTTTTGGTGATTTTTATCTATATCCTAGAAAATATGTTGCTATATCAAAGTTTCTTAATGGTGTTTTTAAAAATGCTGATGTAATTTTAGCATCAAGCAACTATTGCGGTAATGCTATTTCTGCTGTAATGGGGTTTGATTTTCCAGTAAAAACAATTTATGTTGGTGTAGACCAATATAAGTATTTTCCAAAAAATAGAACTGAGTTTTCTGATCGTATTGGATTACCTGCTGATGCATTTGTTTTTTCTTTCCTTGGTAGGATGATAAAACATATGGGTATGGATTTTATCCTAAAAATCGCTATTCAATTGCTGGATTTAAGAGATGATGTCTATTTACTATTAGCAGGAGCAAAAGGCGATTTAACATCAGAAGCAGAAGAATTAGCACAAAATAATTCACGGATAAAGGTTTTAGTTGACCTATCCTATGATGATAAACCGGAATTTTATGCGGCAAGCGATGTAGTTATGGCACCAACTCTAGAAAAACGGGCATGTATGGGGGTTTCAATTAAGGAGGCTATGGCCTGCGGAAAACCAATTATTGCATCAACCTCGGGAGGTATCCCCGAAGCTGTAGAAGATGGTGTAAATGGGTATTTAGTACCTTCTTCAGAAGGACTGTTAGATGAGAAAAACTTTTTGAAATGTGCAGAAAAGTTGTTAAATAATTCTTTGCTCAGAAAAAATATGGGAGAAAATGGAAGATCTAAGTTTTTAAGATTGTTTACAAACGATGAAACAATACGTCGTTATATTAATATTATTTCTA
>CAZGAI010000713.1:0-1539 GCA_964523175.1 uncultured Victivallales bacterium
GCTGAATATTTCGTGCCTAGCTAGGCACGAAATTTCTCAGCAATATCCGTATAAAATTTCATAGGCATCACGTCTCCTTCCCATGCAGCATTACCATTATCGTCAAATGGTCCCGGGTTGGGCTGTATCTGTACATTGTCTTTTTGTTGAACAGCTGCCATTCCATAGCATTGGTTCACCAAGACCTTGGTGCCGTCTTCCGCTGTATACATACCGTAGAGTTCGGATTTTGCTTTATCTACTTTACTACAGTTTACCATAGCCTGATCTATCATAAAATAGATTGGGCGAACAAACACCTTGGCTTTTTTCCACCATTCAATAGACTGTTGCTGCGTAGGATCTTTGACGGCTGCTGCGGGAAAGCCACCGCATTTACCCTGCTTCAATGTATAGTTTCCTTCGCTATCTTTCTGTATATTATAAGTTACTGAGCCAGGCAGCATATTACTTGACCTCGATCTACCGTCAGGTGCCCAGTCCCAGTACATAACTCTTTCGGATGTTATCTCTCTTGCCTTCATTATACATGGCCATTCCATACTGGTGATAGAACCCCGAGTGGGACTACTCATACCGGGAAACATGGATACGTCATAATATCCTTCTGATATAAAATAAAAAGAGTCAATAAATACAAGACAGTGATTCGTGTCCATCCAGAGGCCTTGACACTGATCAATAGTGTGATCATCTTCAAAATTGCATGATAATGATGAGTAAGCCCCTACAACAGCGTCCTGGTTAGTTGTGGTTTTATAGGTAGGTTCTATCTGACGCCCTAGGAGGGTGGTTGCTGGAATGTAAGTCACCTTTAGATCCTTAATCTCATGTCCCGCGCCTATGTTTGTGAACTCAAAGAGGCCTATATCTATTTGTTCTTTCTCCTCCGGTCCCACATCTACTATTGCTATGAGTCTTTTATAAAAACTTCCATTAGTATAATTTTTATCTTTACCATTCCACATTTTACAAGTAGAAGTATAAATGCCAGAATCGGCATTATATTCTGTAACTGTAAAGTTCATATTCATTGCTGATAAATTGCTGTTTGGTGGGATTATAACAGTTGGGCTGCTATCTGACACAAGTTGCAGATTATATTCAGTATTGTTGTTTAACTTTATTTCGATGCTTGGAAAGAAACAAAAGGAGCGAGTATCACTCGCTTTAACATTAATTAGCTTATTAATGTCTTTTATTCTAGGTGAAACAAAAGTTGCTATTCTGCAGCAGTTTACATTTTTGCTTCCACCCAAGATATACACAGTGGTCGATCCACATGCTGGATCCTCGACAAGCCCCCCAGTTCCACCAATGCCGTTTGGATGGTTGCGGGTACGCAGAGCTACGCCACGGTTGACCCAGCCGTACACGCTGAACACCAAAGTCTCTTTTGGATGAATAATTGTGTCAAAGTTATTCACACCCCAATAATCTTCCTGGATTTCGTAAAGAGCATAGTTTTTAGTGCCCGGATATCCATTAAACGCCTGGATCTTTGTTGCTTTCGTGTAATCGCCCGGGTTGGTTACAGCT
>CAZGAI010000714.1:0-1538 GCA_964523175.1 uncultured Victivallales bacterium
ACCTCCACGCCTTTCATGAATGAATCAAGAATAGGCCTCATCGATTTTTTCAATTGATCATCAAGTGCCATGCTATCAGAGAGAAGATAATAAAACAGCAGCTCAAACGGCTGTATTTCTCCGCCTTTTCCTGGATATTTTCCATTAATTTTAATAGGAAAAATGGGTTTTTGCCCGATTGGTGTATCTTTAAGAGCAGATAAATGCTTGTACATTCTTTTGGATAGAAGTATATTTTTGTAAATCTGCATACATTCCTCTATTCTCGCCAGACACGAGAACATAGTCATATAAATTCCAAGCATGCCGTCGTCATCCGTTAGGTAGGATGCAAGAGGAATCTTTAAATATGATGAATCTTTAGACATGTATTTATTATAAATACCCATAAATGCAAGGCATTCAAAGACAGTAAACTTATCTCCGTTTACAGGATCAATATAATCTCTTACCGGATCCCAAACTGCACCGCTAGCAATAAGATTTTCCGCTTCTGATGAAGGCTTCCCAAGAATCAAACGTCTAATTCCACCATTTATATCGTTCGGCTTACTAAAAAAATCAGTCTGCAATTGGTTGTAAAGCTCCTTCAGAGTTCCTTTATCTCCAATTTTAGTAACACTTGAAGCAAATATCTTAGAGAAACGCATATCCTGAATCATTAAGCAGTCAGAGGTAGGGTCATTATAAGTGGACATATAATCAGCAATACTAAAAAAGCTCTTAAATTTATCTCCCCCCTGGCTAATCATAAAGCAATGGTCATACACATCATTCATAGTTTCATATGCTTTACCTGCTTTAAGGTCAGCTATTTGTTGGCATATATAAGATGCCGTTTTGCCTAAATTAACCATAGAAGTATTTACATACGCAGCAAGGCTGGCATTGTATTTTTCCATTCCACCCTTCATAAATACAAATTGTCCGACAAGAATACATGCGACTCCCCCAAGTGCGGCCATAGCGCCAAATCCATTTAGCATTCTCATTGAACCGGTAGCAGCTTTAAGAGTGTCGCAAACAGGTGCACCATCTTCTCCCGCTGCTTGTTCTGCTGTATACAACGGTGCTTCTGCTGCAAGCTCGGAATTAAGTCTAGTTGTAAATGCTACTAGCTCTGTTTTATATTTTCCAAAATTGTTATTCCAAAGAACTCGTACAGAAGTAGAGTTTCCGAAACTAGGCCATGCGACTGCTAGGCATCCGAAACAAGAACCAGCAGTACCCCCAACCATTGACATAAAAGGCCATAAAACATCTTTGGTAACATTAGGGCCGGCTGGTGAATAAGTAACTGGAATATTTATTTTTGTTATTCCTTCATAAGCTTTGACGAAATTATTATAATCTATATTATTTTCCATTTCTGAAAAGTCATTAGAGTTTATCCAGTCCAAAAATTGGTCTTGAGAAACGTTCTGTTCAGTTGCAAACTGTTCAAGCAACAAATGGTTAATACACATGAACTTTTTCCAGTCACGTGGATAACGTGCACTCTTGTCAGTATATGTTACAATTTTTACCATTCCAATCAT
>CAZGAI010000715.1:0-1517 GCA_964523175.1 uncultured Victivallales bacterium
ATAATATGATTCAGGGTTTTAAATATTACATGGTCAACTGATGATGTATCGGGTTAGAAGACGCAAATTTCTACATATACTAAACTTTCAATAAACTCCTGAGGTAACTTTATGGATGCAGCAACTGTCATTGGAGATCACATTAAGACAATTCTGTCTGAGACAGATGTCTTTAGATTATTAAATAACAGAAATAGCCTTATTAAATTATTCAAGAACTTCTGTACCGGTGAAAATTATTTATATGATAGCTTACTTCCTGAACTAATAACCGGCTTTTCTGCTAAATACCCAAATGAATTAAAAAGTTTTTTAAACAGTAGGTCTAATTTAATTTCCATAGTTTTAAAGTTTATTCACTATATTCAGTATAATAATCTCTCGGAATACATCAGATATGAGTTAAAAAAATGCAACGCAAGTGCCTGTGAAAAAAACGAGGCTGAACTTCCCGACTTGGTACCTTTGGTGGAAGATATGATTTCGAAACTAAATTTTAGTAATGAAATTAAAATATTCGGCTTTGGATTAGGCGATGGCAGTTATGAAAATGATATAAAACAATTTTTACTCGAAACAAATAAATGTAGGTTTGTTAAAATCTATGGGTACGATCCTTATACTTGTTCCTCAAGTGACTATACAGTACTTTCTAAAAATGACCTCACTTCTAAAAAATACAATGATTTTGATCTTTTAATTGCTAGATGGACACTTCATCATGTCATAACTGAAGAACGCTGGGGTGATTTTATTAATTCAATGAATCTCTTAAAACCCTCTGGATCTGCAATTATTATTGAACATGGTTTTCTCAATGAAAAAGATAGCTTATACAATAATAATTTATACCTTCTATTGAATGGAATAATGGATTTAATTGGAAATATTTATTTTAACAATGATTGGATTGAAAAAACAGTTAAAGACAATGACTACTTTCTTGAATTCATAACAACAGAAGATATTCATAGGATAGCAGACAGATGTTTAACACCGCGAAAATGGAAAATATACAATACAGCTCCTATCTTTCCGTATAATTCTGTAATTCATTTATACTGATTTGAGTTAAAAAAACAAAAAACAAACTGTGATATATAACTGATTTTTAATAACCTTAGAATAGAAAATACATTTTGTGTAATTTGTTGATATTAAAATACTTAAGTCCATCTAATTGACTTTATGCTGTATTAAAATTAGGAGACAATTCATGATAACAAAAGACTGTTTATTGGTATATCTGCCGTTTAATCCCATTATTTATACTCCACTGCTGGGACTGGGAGTTTTACAGGCTCATATTGAACAGGCAAATCTATCCGTTGATATTATAGACCTTAATTTTGAATTTTTGAATGATAAAGTTCATCAAGGTGATAAAATTTTCAGTGGAATGGATTTTTTTGAAGAATACAGAAAAACATTTTACCTGCCTGAAATTGATCCTGAACGAATACCAAACAGTTCATCGATAATAAATGCTTATCCATATAATTTTGATGAAATTGATG
>CAZGAI010000716.1:0-1515 GCA_964523175.1 uncultured Victivallales bacterium
AGGCCGCAAAAGACTGGTGGAAAAGCGCGCGTATGCTTACTAAAGATTAATATAATAGATAAGAGTATATACTTAAAACAGTTTATTTTTATTTATCCATGCGAATAGGAAGGCGAATATAGCAGAGAAAAACTGAGGCTGATTTTACGTCATAAAATAGAAAATAAAAACCCAAGTCCAGCTGTATAACCGGGAAGATTTATATTGGCCGCAATAGGACTAATGAAACTTCTAAAAATAAATAGTTAATGAATGTATATAAAATTTTATAAGGAGGGAAAATGCTAATAAAGAGAAAATTTATTTCCGGTGTATTAACAGTTTATGTCAGTTTTATACTAATTTTTGCAACAGGTGTGGCTGCAGAATACGAAAGCAGCGTTATCACCGATAGCTGCGTTTTAACTCAGCCGTGGTGTGATGATGCGAATGATTATGATAAATATAGATATTACAACATTAAGGATTTTTTCAGTAAAAATGCCGGTAGTTACGCAAGAAAACTTGAAGCAAGACAACTCTCCGCAATTGAACATGGCGCAGACGGACCGTTTGACTGGCAGGATTATAATTACAACAGAGAATATTTGAGTCTAATTGATATAATTTCGGAAGAAACCGGAAATAAAGATGTTCGTAATGATTTTGACAATGGTGTCGGACTTTCGAACTACCCAAACTATATTTCTGGCAAAAGTGGTATTGGTCATTTCGATCCAAACGGAGTCTCAAAGCTAATAACAGGTCATACACTTAAGGGGACAGGACAGATGTTGGGATCTGTAGGCGGGTGTGTTCTTGGTTTCATTGGCTCTGGGTGTAATCCCCTTTGTGGGGGGCTTAAACTTTTCGGAATTATCGCTGCCGGAATTGGGGCGTTTGGGGATAGTGGAGTACCCGATTATAGCTGGTTGGAAAATTTGTTGAAAAGCTTTAGTAAAGATCTTTCTAAAATCCAGACTGCTCTGACTGAGTTTGAGTCTGCTCAATCAATATCGGCATATACTGAGGCTTTTCAACAAATAATGCAGCAATACAATGATGCGACACATTATCTGGATGGAAATGGAGATGACGATGAGCAGCAGAATATTATGTCACAGCTTACACCGCTGAGAAATAAAGTGCAGGAGTTTATTAACAATGGAGACAGTATTAAAAGTTTTGTGCAACATGTCTACGATGAATTAGAGGTGGGGGAGGATACTAAATATACTAGGCTCTATCGTTTTATCAATGAAAGTGCTAAAGCTAACCCTACTCACCCTATTTACCCGAAAGCTTTAAGTGTTCTCCTTGATGGTTATAATCTTGGATCCGGTGATTCCTACTGGACCATATTACCTCAAATGTCAAATATAAAAACACTGAGCGGCAAAAGCCCTACTTTTCTGGAACAGTATGCCTTTTTATTATTTATTAATAATTTCGGAACAGGTATTAAAAATAATTATTTAAAGTTTACGAGAGACGAATATGTAAATGCGCTTCCGCAAATGTTTAAGATGCTAACGA
>CAZGAI010000717.1:0-1500 GCA_964523175.1 uncultured Victivallales bacterium
TTAATGATAATTTTGAAAAACTGAAAACAGTGTTTTGAAATGATTTGAGTATAGATGACTGGCCTTTTTTTAAAGGTTACAGGGAAAGAGCAAGTTATCATTTAAAGGCTAGATTAGGAGAACAGTTTAAATATCTAGCTGAAGTTAAAAAGGAATTATCAGAAAGAGGCCCTCTTAAATCTTCAGACCTTAAATTTAATCAAAAGATAAACTGGTCATGGGCACCAACTAAACTATCACGGGCATTACTCGAAAGTATGTATCATTGCGGAGAACTGATAATCTATAAAAAAGATGGAATAAGAAAAACATATGATTTTTCATATAATCATATTCCAGAAGATATAATCAATAATAAGTTAGAGGGTTTCTGTGAACAGGAGTATTACAACTGGCATGTAGGAAGAAGAATAGAGAGTGTGGATATATTAACACAGGATGCCAGCGATGCATGGTTGGGGATACACAGTCTTAAGAGTGAACAGCGTAAAAAAACATTCTTACGTTTGCTAGAGAACAACATAATTGAAGAGATTAATGTAGAAGGAATTGATAAGGCCCTGTTTGTTCCTAAAAACTCAATAGAATTAATAGAAAAAATTATGGATAAAAAAGTAAAATTCAGTCATACAGCAAAAATAATTGCCCCGCTTGATAATTTATTATGGGACAGGAGACTGATTAAAGCTTTATTTAATTTTGAATATAAATGGGAAGTCTACACTCCGGCAAAGAATAGAAAATACGGCTACTATGTATTACCGGTTTTATTTGATAATAAATTTATAGCAAGAGTTGAACCTGTCATGGATAAAAAAGAGAATATTTTAATCATCAAAAACTGGTGGTGGGAGGATTCAGCAGAAAAATCCGATACTATGATTAATGCTATAAAAGAATGCCTGATGAATTTTAAAAACTATCTAAATGCAGAAGATATTAAATATTTAAAAGAGATTAAATAATGAATAAAGTTAAAATTCCAAATACATCCCTTATATATCCACTGCCTGCTATTTTAGCAGGTGTCATGGTGAACAATAAACCAAATTATACAATGCTTGGAAACTGTGGAATAATAAGTGTAAAACCTTCAGTAATTTACATTTCATCTCAGAAATCACACTGTTTAAATAAAGGTATTAATAAAAACAATGTTTTCAGTATCAATATTCCATCAGCGAATATGGTTATTGAAAGTGATTATTGTGGTATTACTTCAGGAAATAAGGCAAACAAATCTACGGTTTTTGAAACCTTTACAGGAGAGAATAACCTTATCCCAATGATAAAACAATCTCCAATTAATTTAGCTTGTAAAGTCATAGAGAATGTCAATATTTATGAAATGGAAGTTTACATTAGTGAAGTACTCGAAACTTATGCAAATGAAACCTGTTTTACAGATGGCGAATTAGATACAAAAAAAATCAATCCATTGATATATTGTATGGATAACAATTATTGGAAATTGGACTCTGTTGTTGGTAAAGGATTTTC
>CAZGAI010000718.1:0-1500 GCA_964523175.1 uncultured Victivallales bacterium
TTTTTCTTAAGCTTTTATGATTTTTTTAATCTTTGTTCTAGTGCAGAAGATTAGGATGCAAGAGAGGTAAAAAATATTATTTTGATAATAATTCTATATTGTCTAATGAAATAATACTCAGTAGCAGATAAAATTGAATATTGTTGAATTATTATATTAAACACTAATCGCTAGAAAGTGTCGATAATATTATTATATGAAAGATCAAATATTAAAAATAGCTGAAAAACTTGTTGAGATTGAATCTACATCATCGAATCCCGAAAAGCTTAAAGAAGTAGTTGACTTTGTAGAAAACTATTTTTTAAACGAGGGTTTTTATATAGAGCGATATATTAAGAATTCAAAACATTCAATTGTTATAACAAACACACAGGAAAAGAAGAAGACTGTAATTCTCAACGCACACCTTGATGTAGTTGATGCGGAAAAACATCTATTCAAGTTAAAATACGATGGAGATAGAATAACCGGTCGAGGAGTTTTTGATATGAAGGCTTTTGCTGCCATGTTGATGATAGCAATCGAAAAGATACAAAAATCAAGACCGGAACTATCAATAGCTTTAATGCTGAGCACCGATGAAGAAATCGGTGGAGATAATGGAATGGAATACCTAATTGAAGAAAAAGGATATTCGTGTAATGTAGCTTATATTCCTGATGGTGGCGGGCACTTCAACATACTGACCGAAGAAAAAGGGCTTTTAGTGCTTAAAATCACAGCTTACGGTAATACGGCACATGCCGCATATTTATGGCGTGGCAGCAACGCCATCGTAAAACTAATAGAAATATATAATAACCTTATTGATGTATTCCCTCTCCCACAGACTGATGATGACTGGATAACTTCCATTAACCTCAGTAAAATAGAGGGCGGAAACACAATAAACAAAGTTCCGGATAAGGCAGAAATGTACTTGGATATAAGATTCCCCTACCCTACTTCAACAGAATCTATAGTAAAAAGAATTAAAGAGATAGTTAGTGATGAAGAAGTTGCTATAGAGAGTATTATTGACGGCAAAACTTTCTATTCAAATCCTAATAATAATTATATACAGGCATACAAAGAAATCGCTGAGAGATACTTAGACAGAGAAGTTAATTTAGCAAAAGCTCCAGGAGCTTCAGATGCACGTTTTTTGTCAGATAAAGGGATCCCCGTTATTATTACACGCTGCAACGGAGGTGGTTTACATAGTCCGAATGAATGGGTATCTGTTCCAAAACTTTTACAACAGTATGAAATACTTATGAATTTCCTTGAAATAGTTTAGCTTAAAGTATATTTTTTAATTTATAGGTACGTTTTTTTAGCCGATAAATTTACTAAATTTCACATACTTAATAGTCATAGCCTGCACAAAAAAATTAGTTTGATAATTTTTTAAAAGAAAGGATACCATCAAATTGAGTTATCTTTCACAAAAAAAGTTGAATAAATACGGGATATTAACAGTTTCATTCATTGTTCTGATAATATCAGGCTGCATAT